>CAMOFS010000010.1 GCA_946613735.1 uncultured Lachnospiraceae bacterium
TCAGCCTTTAATGGAACCTCCATATACTCATGGAAAAACTTCTCATTTCCGGCACTCATGGTCTTTAAAAGCTCCATGTTTTCCGCGCATCGGTTGATCATGGTGCAGCCATCAGGGGCGATAAGGCAGTCTAAGAAATTGAAGCCACCCTCCATGGCACGCTCTAAAAGTGCCCTGGAATACTCACACAAAAGACTGGTAAGATAATAGGTAGCCATCTCCATGGAGCCTGTGCGCGGAGCACGCATCCTTACGGAAAAAGTGCCCGGAAGATTAAGAAGCGCTTCGGGGGTGTATTCACACATACTTCCCACACAGATCTTGCCCTCGTCCTTTGCCTGACGGACCAGATCATTGTAGGCATCCTCGAGGAGCTTCTCGAAGTAATACAAATGCTTTAGGTCTTTCATTTAGTTCCTCCCTGTAGTCAAAGATGAAATAGTCGTTTTGCACAATTTCACCTTTTTTCAACAATACATACGTATTAAATTTTACCATATTGCTTGTTATTAAACAAGAAAAGTCCGTTGATAATAATTAAAAAAATGGGTATACTTATTAAGCTATGAATGAAAAGAATTACATACAAAAAAACATCAAAATGTATTATAGCAAGAGGGTGCTGTCACCCATCATCTTTTTGATGGCAGTGACTGTTCTTTTTGTGCTCTTTCCCATCAAAAGTCTGATCTTTCCCGAGAAGGTGGACTTTACGGATATCTCTCCGACGGAATACATCGACGAGCACTCCCATGACCCTTATATCATCACCGATCTTGACAACCTGTATTTTACCGGCTACAGAGAGACCTTTGCCGGGCAGACCATAGGCTACTATTACTACACCATGACCGGCGACGAGTGCGTCATCATTCTTTTGACTCCGAAGACCTGTGAAGACGGTGTGCCCACTATGGAGGATGTCACCCTGCGTGCACGGATCATGAAGGGCAAGGCCACCAGGGAGGATCTTTTGACCGCCTTGGCCACAGATCTGTCCTGGACCTCCACCGGCATAGAAAACGAGGTGTCCGAGGTCATGCTCTCCGAGCCTGATATCGACGGAGTTCCTGCCATAGCCTTTCGTCTGGTGGTTTTGATCAGCATAGGCTTTGCGATACTCTCCATCATTTTTTATACCATGTGGATACTTTTTCCCATCCTGTCGCCCCCCATCAGGAGGCTTTCGGTCTTTGGGCGTCCCAAAAACATTTTAGCCGAGGCCGAGGAGGAGCTTTCCACGCTGCCTCAGCTGGCCACGGAGGATATATTCATCACAGAGCATTACTTCATCGAGACCTCCGCCTACGGTGTGGCCGTGGTGCCCATCAGCCAGATCATCTGGATCTACAAGTATTCTACCCTTCATAAATTCCTGTGGATACATTTTGCGATATCCTATACACTGCATATCAGTGCCGGCAAGCACCAGTACATCCGCTGCCCGAAGAATACCAAGTCTGACATCGACGGCATCATGGACTATCTGGCCGAGGCTAACCACGACATACTTGTGGGCTTTACAGAAGAAAACCGACGCCTTGCACAGCGCCGGTCATCTTATCTGTAAAAGTATCTCTAAAAGCTCCGGTGGCTATTCCCGTCCGCCAAGGAGATCCATTACTTCCTCTATGCTCATCTTTTCTTCTGCCACATCCTTTAGCACTCCCATATAGGAATCGGCTACGGCTGCGGAATTGCCAGCCACTACATTCATCTGGTCATATATCTCCTCACGCCCCATATCAAGTGGCATGGGAGTACACAGCCTGTATGCCAGCACATGGTGACCACGGTCAATGGCAAAAGCTCCGCAGGGAATCTGGAAATTGATATAGCTCATGGCTTCATACAGCCTTCCGAAAGCCTCCTCGGGGATCCCCTCCATAAGCGTGATGATCCCGGTAAAAAATGACACCTCGTCATCCTCGGAGGTAAGCGGGGTGAAATAATACTCTGCCACGGCTTCGTCGCCCACATCTCCCATCTCGTCAAAGAGCACCCGCACCATGGGAAAAGGCACATCATCATCGGGCTCTAAAATGGTGGCAGCAAATAATTCGTCCGTAAAGTCCTCTGTAAAACGCTCTAAAAGCTCTCTTCTCATTATCTCAACGTCTCTGCTATTCATAATATCCTCCTCCTAAAACAGTTATGATGCTATCATCTTTCTGTAAATGACATTCTGTGACGGTATCTGCTTTGCTTCGTTATAAGGCAGGTTAAAGGACTTTAGAAGATCTATATATGCTTCCTTTTCCGCCCCCTTCACACGATCCTCCTCGGGCCCAAAGAGTGCCCCATGAATAAATCTTGAAAACTTCCCTGCGATATAATCCGCCGCAGCATTCATATCGCAAAAGCCTGCTGCCGCAGCCACTCTTCTTCTAAGCGACTTCTTTAAGGCCTCTACATTGTCATAGAGGTGACAACTGGGATCTATGGCATTTCTCTTTTTCATCTGAACCACACGGTCCGTAAGGTCATCCATGCCAAAATACCTGTCAAACATACCCATCCTAAGGGCTCCCACCTTTAGGATATCATGTATGGACGCTGCTATGGCAACAATACCGCCCACAACGGCAGCCACCCCGACTCCGGGTAAGAACACCATGGCTCCTACCACTCCTGCGGTAGCTTTTATGCCCTGATAGATAGCCGCCGTCTTGTCCCTGGATATCACATCCTTGGAGAGAGCGAGCATATTCTTTTCAAACTTTTCCTTGCGCTTTTCTTTCTTCTTTTCTACCTCAGTCTTTTCTACTTCCACAAGCTCTATGGGAGTCTGCTTATTGTGCTTTTTGTTGAAGTAGTCCTGGGCTTTCTTGGAGTGTGCGGTCTGCTTAGCCACTGAAACAGTCTTGGTGATCGCCATGCCAACGTCTATGGCTGCAGTCACACCCGACAGTACCGGGACCGAGGTGGACTTGCTTGCCAGGGTCACCCCGCCGGCGATGACGGTTTCAGCTATGGTGGCTGCTCCTGTAGCGATGGTGGAAGCCCCTCTGGCAACCTCTAATATCTTGCCTCCAAATTCCTCCTTTGACATTTCCTTACCACAGGTGACCAGAGAATATATCGCTCCAATGGTACCCATGATACCGGTCAAGGCAGTAAAGGATCCTGATATGGATCCGGTCCATAGGTTGAAGGTCTCCCACTGCTTGTCATCCATGCCCCATGACCAGCCCCCCAGCAGGTTAAAGAACATTTTCTTCCTGGTCATGTTCATGACACCGCCAAGCTTGCCCGGAACAGTGCCTATCAGACCTGCCATAGAGCCTGCCTTAGTGGTTTCTGTCACATTTACATATTTCCTGTGCTGGTATTTTTCCACAAATTCCATATCAGACTTGCGGAGCTCTTGGAATTGTTGTTCTATGGAGGCCGCCATGGCCTTGGCTTCTTCTTCTATCTGCTTTTTATTATCACCCCTTGCATTTTTGCCGCCCACCAAAATAGTCCTGTAGTCATCCAGCTTTTCATACAGATCGAGGTAAGGCCTTAGTCTTTCCTTGATCAGCTTCTCCTCTTCTGTCAGATTTTCATCTTCAGGCTCCTTGCCGTTCTTTTTCTTCCTTTCATCCATCACATCCTTACGCAGGTCAGACATTGCCCGGATCTCCTCGGTATAGTCCATCAGCGCGATGCTTGCCTCGGAAAGCTTGTTCATATACGTATACTTACCGGTAAACCGATAGAATACATTGATCTTCATGGAAAGCATCTTGTCCTTGAACGCAGCCAGGTCCGGAACATATATGGTCTGGGAGATCCCCACATCTGCAGCGGATGGGCTCTTGTATTTGTCAGACGAAACCAGGTAATACAAAAAGAGTCGCTCTCGCTTGGTCTTTTGCAGGATGGAAGCCACAAAATCTCCGTGGAAATTCTTAAGGCTCGAAACTACACTGCCCAGGATACCGCCGTTTTGAAAATTCCTTACCAGCCACTTGTCAATGGCATTTATACCTGCCAGCTGCTCCTTGGACAGGCCCTCGTCCACATCCTTTTGAAGCTTTTCCTTTTGTTCCCTTTCATCCTCTTCGTTGATCGTCTTTTCTATCTCACCCCTGATGGTCTCCGTCTTTCTGCTTTCATACTGCACCTTACGGTCCAAAAGCTTCTCCATGCGCAAAAGGTTCTCATATTCCTCAATAAGCTGACTACGGCGCCTGCCCCAGTCCTTCTGGGGCACGTACTTTTTGTACATACGGATCTCCTGGTCATACACCCTGTATATGGCCAGCTTGTCCCTGATTATTTCTTCGGTCTCCATGGCACAGGAATCCTGCCCCGTCTTCTTATTAAAAGCGTCAATGGCCTTACGGGCTTTTGTCATATTGTCCTGAATTTCCTTGATCTGGGCCTTATCCGGAATAATGTCAGTCTCGGGATCTTTTTGGATATCCGCTTCCTCCTCTTCGGTCATCAGGCTCTTGATAAAGTCCGCGGTCTGGTCACGCAGGGTCTTGGCGGCAGCCTTTCTCTTCTGACTGGAGGAATAATACTGCTTGCCCCTGTGAGTATTATAGTAGCACTCGGAAATACAGTGCAGCCGCATCGCAGCATTGATGGCATCTCCGGTCTTGATATCGCTCATAGGCTCGTCAAAATGCGCAATGATATACTCCATCTCTTTGGCAGCTGAATACATTGAACTGTTGATGTTCTGCCCCTTCATGTACCTGTCTTTGGTAAGAGGAATAATGGCAAAGGTGGGATCCTTTGGATCGTTCCATTTTTTTATGAAGCTTTTGCTAAAAGATTTGAACTTTATTTTGGCTTCTATATCCTGTTCGTCTCTAAAATCTTCCTCGTTCTCATGCAGAATGCCTTCTTTTTGCGCTGTAGCATCCAGCTCTTCGCCATCGATAAAAGTATGATCATCGATCAGCTTTTCTTCTTCCTTTACCAAAGGTCCAAAATCCATGTTCTCGATCTTTTCCTTCATAAAACACCCCCTAAGATCGCATAATGCCGAGATAGCCTGTTACTGTCTTTTTTATTGATGAAAAAGAAATGGTCAGAAGACCCACTGCGAGTCCTCCGATCATTTGATCATCAAATTATAACTGATCTGATAGATTAAAGATCTCCTTTAATGTAGATCTGGTATCCTCCATGATATCCACACAGTTCTGTGAAATGTCAAGGGAAGCCTCAGATGATGCTGCCACCTCTTCGGAGGTCGCTGACAGATTGGAAATACTGTCAGTGATCTGATTGTTGGCCTCCACGGATCTATCCACGCAATTTGAAACCTCGTTAGCATAGTTGGTGAGATTGACCACGCTCTGCTCAATGGCATCAAACTTCTCAGAGGTCTCATTGATAAGCTCGTTTTGCTTACCGGATGCCTCTACGGTGCGCTCCATATTACGGGATGCGCTGTTGATATTGTCAACCAGCTCACCGATGACCTCACCTATCTGCTCGGCGGACTGCTTGGTATTGTCCGAAAGATTGCGGATCTCATCAGCCACAACTGCAAAGCCCTTGCCGGCCTCTCCTGCCCTGGCTGCCTCGATGGAAGCATTCAGAGATAAAAGATTGGTCTGGGCTGAAATGGAAAGGATGGTCCCGATAACCTCCTGGATGGACTCTGCCTTTTCCTGGAGCTGCTTTGTCATCTCTGCAGTCTCGCCATTTATGGAAGAAACCAGCTCCGCCTGCTGCTTTAGGCTGGCCACGGTGTTGTTGCCCTCCTTTACGATGTGCATGGCGCTCTCGCCCTCACCGGTCATAGCATTCACGTTATCAGTCACGGTATTGAGTGCCTCGGTAATGTTGGAAGCCATCTCTGTCTGGGTCTGGATGGAATCAGCCGTGGACGAGGTGGAATCAGAAATCTGCCTGCTGGAAGTGGCCGATTTGTCAATGGCCTCAGAAAGGTCATTCACCGATACGTGTGCATTGTCCAAAAGCGTCTTTATCTTTTCCGCAGATTCGCGGATACGCTCTGTCTCCGCCTTAGACTCCGCAGCCTTCTTTTTAACCTCAGCCAGAATCTCCTTATCCTGCTTTCTCATAAGCTTTACCATAAGGTAAGCTAAGATAAGACATGCTGCCGCAAAAATGTCGTTGACCAAAAGCTGCCTTTGCATTGCCTCACTTGGATCTCTCGTAAGGATCAGGATGGTAAGTACAATATTACCAATGGCCGCAACGATATCGCCTATTATACATATCCTCATATTGCGGTACATCATCACCACGAAACAGATCAAAAAGGTAAAAGCATATAAGTATGGCATGGTGATGTTGGTCCAAAGTGTGACGCAGAAGGTAACGGCTATACCCCCAAACATCAAAAGGTGGCCGTGATCATCAGCGGCATGCTTAAACCTGCCATAAAATAGCAAAAAGGTGGTAACTATAAGTATCACTAAAATAACCATCACCGGAGCTTGTCTTTCATTCCTGTAATTGATGGTCACTGCAAAGGCCAAAATCTGTATTACCAAAAGCGCCGGAAATGCCAGGGTGTTCTTTTGGATCAGATGGTCGGTCTCCATTTGTGCTTGCCGGTCCATAGTTTTTTCTTTGTTTTCCATATTCTCCCCCTAAAAACATTTTTTACAACCCCACCCAAAAAGGACGGGGTATCCTTCCTACTGTGATATATTACCACTCAAACTTCTCATCAAAGTATGCCTTCAGATCGGCGATGGCCACGCGCTCCTGCTCCATGGAATCACGGAAGCGGACGGTAACTGCATGATCCTCCTCGGACTCAAAGTCATAGGTCACGCAGAAAGGTGTACCGATCTCATCCTGCCTGCGGTAGCGTTTTCCGATATTGCCACGGTCATCAAACTCGCAGTAATAAGTCTTGGAAAGCTCCGCAAATATCTTCTCGGCACCCTCATTGAGCTTTTTGGAAAGAGGCAGCACGCCGATCTTGACAGGTGCAAGTGCAGGATGGAAGTGAAGCACGGTACGCATGTCCGGCTTGTCCTCGGTGCCGATATTCTCCTCGTCATAAGCTGCGCAAAGGAAGGCTAAAACCACACGGTCAGCTCCCAGCGAAGGCTCGATAACATAAGGAATATACTTTTCATTTTTTGTATCATCAAAGTATGACATATCCTGACCGGAGGTATTCTGGTGGCAGGTAAGGTCATAGTCTGTACGGTCTGCGATGCCCCACAGCTCGCCCCATCCGAAGGGGAAGAGGAACTCGATGTCCGTGGTGCCCTTGGAGTAAAATGCCAGCTCAGCGGGATCGTGGTCGCGGAGTCTCATCTCCTCCTCCTTGATGCCAAGGGAAATGAGCCAGTCGCGGCAGAAGCCTCTCCAGTATTCAAACCACTCCAGATCTGTGCCGGGCTCGCAGAAGAACTCCAGCTCCATCTGCTCAAACTCGCGGGTACGGAAGGTAAAGTTACCGGGAGTGATCTCGTTACGGAAGGACTTTCCTACCTGGCCGATGCCGAAGGGAATCTTTTTTCTGGATGTGCGCTGCACATTTTTAAAGTTAACGAAGATTCCCTGTGCTGTCTCCGGGCGGAGGTAAACGGTATTCTTCGCATCCTCTGTCACGCCCTGGAAGGTTTTGAACATAAGGTTAAATTCCCTAAGCTCTGTCCAGTTGTGCTTGCCACAGCTGGGGCAGGGGATCTTATTATCTGCTATAAAGGCCTCCATCTCCTCCTTGGAAAAAGCGTCGATGGGCTTATCCAAGGTGATGCCTTCCTTTTCGCAAAAGCCTTCGATAACCTGATCTGCGCGGAAACGCTCATGGCACTCGCGGCAGTCCATCAAAGGATCGGAGAAACCTCCCACGTGGCCGGAAGCCACCCAGGTCTGGGGATTCATGAGGATGGCGCAGTCCACTCCAACATTGTAAGGGCTTTCCTGGATGAACTTTTTCCACCATGCCTTTTTCACGTTATTCTTGAGCTCTACGCCCAGATTGCCGTAATCCCAGGTGTTGGCCAGGCCGCCGTAGATCTCGGAACCGGGATATACAAAGCCTCTTGCCTTTGCCAGGTTAACGATCTTGTCCATTGTCTTTTCCATTTCTTTATCTCCTTTTTATAATATCAAGCTCTGTCATCGAAAGATCCTTCGCTACGCTCAGGATGACAGTGTCCCTTATTTGTCATTCCGAGGGCGAAGCATCTTCTTTGTCATTCTTAGCCCGAAGAATCTTATTTGTCATTCTGAGCGAAGCGAAGAATCTTTATTTATATATAATATAGCTCAGTACTGTGGAATCCTCCTCGCCATCAGGCTGGCTGACATCCACCGTGTGGGGATCGGTCACGGCCATGTTCTCCGTGGAAACATAGATGATATCTCCATCCACCACAAACCTGCCGTTCTCCCGGATGATTAGCACCTTCGCCTCATCCTCCTTTTTGACCACTTTGCCCTTTACGGTGTCGCCGATGACGCCGTCCTTGACAGAGGAAAAAACGGTGTCGAAATCATAGCCCGCCCGCTTGGCCTCGGATACCGTACCAAGGAAGCCCTCGTAGCCGGTAAAGCCGGAGTAGACACTCATGTCGTCATAGCCCGTGCGGACATAGGCATTGCCGTCCTTTTTGGATATGCGCAAAAGCTTCACTCCATCAGCCTCGGAAGTCTCCTCCTTAACGTAAGACTTGAGCTCTCCGAAGTCCAGATCGCCGATGGGAGCCACCTCTTCGTAGACAAGCTTCTCACCTGTGATCGTCATGGTGGAAACCTCTGCTTTTTTCTCAAAAGCACCGCTTATGGCAAGGATGATGAGTACAGCAATAACCACTACCACCAGGGATGCAATCATACGCATCCTCATGAGCTGGCGCTGCCTGGCCCTCTTCTGTTGCTGAAGTCTTTTTTGTCTGTTGTATTTTTTCTTGGTCTGCTCATTCATAATTAATTTATTCTACCAAAAACCATCTCAGTTTTCAAGAAAACGCTCTGAATTAAATGTGTGATCCATGTACCTGTGGCGATAGCGTAAAATGATGGAGGAAATCTCCGAAAATGCGCCATCCTTTAGCACGAAGGAGTACAGCTTTTCGATGGGCGCTGTAGTCATATGCTGCATGGCATAAAGCACCGAGGGTGACAGCACCTCCCCACCCAGCTCTGCTGCGCACTCACTGCAGAGCGTGCCGCGGTGGTTCATGGAGAAATGTGTAAGAGAAGGTATACGGCCGCAGTTCATGCATTCGAATACATTGGGAGCGTCGCCATTTATCACCATGGTGCGGTATTCATACACCATCTTAACATGCTGCGGCGAAAAGGACTCTTCACCTAGTGCCAGTAGGCTGCGATAAAGAAGCCTTAAGCGCTCACTTTCATCCATCTCCTGCCGGGCATAATAATCCGCCACCTCTAAAAAATAAGAGGCATACCAAACCAGCTCGATATTATTCTTGATATGTGAAAAATGCTCCGAAATGTCACAACCCGTGATGCTGATGGAATCCCTGCCCTCATAGGCTGTGAAGGTGCCATAGACCATGGCACTGCCGGCCGCTATGACCTGACTTTTGGGGCGCCTGGCCCCACGTACAAAAGCCCCCACCCTGCCCCGCTCTCTGGTCAGGATGGTGACCCACTTGTCATAATCCCCCACGTTTTTGGATGTTAAAATAAGCCCCGTGAGGGTGAATGAATTGTCCAACTTTGTCTAACCCTTCCTAATTCACCGTGCCGGCGCCTGTGCGTTCGTCACCTACATGCACGACAACGCAAGTCTTACCGTCTCGTCATCCACTCCGGATGCCAATAGGTCCTTTTCAGTCTCTCCGGCTTTAAGCCTTTTTATAGAGTCTGCCAATGATGACTGCCCCTCTTTTATACCCTCTTTTCTACCTTCCCGTAGAAAATCACGCTTAATAATCTCCCAAGTCTTTTCTTCATCATACTCTGTCAAACACATATTTTTCACCTCCGCTCTGTTTCCTATCAAAAACTTTCGGATGACGAATTCCTGAGGCATTTCATCTATTGCAGCATCAACCGCCTCTCCAATCTCCATGTATCTACGATTTGTGCGTATCCTGTTGATCAGCCAGGAATACTCTGAAAGCGGTCTGCAGGCTTCAAGAAGTTTCTTATTATGTCCATAATTCACATTGATCATATGCACAGATACACTGACATCTGATTTTTCCGCATCCTCTCCAAAAGCATCACGCAATCTAAGGATTCGATCCGAACTATCCTCCAGGCCATTATAAAACGTTACCAGTCTGGGTACGGGTAATTCTATCTGACAACTGCTAAAAATACTCAGGTCGTGCTCCTGGATGTATCTGTCATACATCCTGCCAAGATACATAAGCTGACGTACCGGCATATTGGGATTAAATGTACTCTGCTGCTCGTATAGGTTAACTTCATTATGCAGGATAAAAGAAACATCGTTTTTCATCCCCATATACATGGCTTCGCCTATGGTATTGAACTCTATCTCCTCCGGGTTATCATGGTGTGATCCGTTGACTGCATTATACAGTTCAAGCGTCCACGCCTTGTTCTCCTCTCTCCCGAAAATAAAGGTAAAGAGCCTGTCTTTATGTTCTCTGTTGATATTTCCGTCCATATAAACCTCCTAATACTATTTAATCCGGCAGGAGGTATAACTATCTCTCCTGCCTATTATAAAATAGCAGGGAATAAAACAAAACAGAAATTCAGACAGATTTTGTACGCAGAAAAAGTATAACACGGGAAATGGGATTATACAATGATTATATCAGGATAAAGAAAGACAATATTTAATAGCAACTTTGTATCCTAAAAGCATACCGACGATAGCTTATTTCTCATAGATATTATCTTATTAACTACGTATGTTTCGAACATTCTATGATAAAGAAAATCTTCCTTTTTTGTATCTAACATAAATCTGTAATAATAATAGGTATATGCATTTGCAGTAGGCCAACCAGCAAAACCTTCAACATTAAACTTTTTGATTTTTGCACAGTTTGATACGTTGACTTTGCATCCTTCGAAGTTGTATGCCTTAAGAGTAAAGCCGGTTATTCCGCTGTTGTCAGCAATATTGACTGACTTGATATTAGCTGCAGCAGTAGAAAAATCAATCGCATGTTTATCTGACTGAGCAGCATTAGCCTGACCAGAAATATCATAGGTCTGAAGCTTAGCATTACCATCATATAAAGTAGCAGCATCTGTCATACCAATGCAGTCACCGGACACATCAATAGTCTCGGATACTGAAAAAGGAATCATTGCCTTGCCAGCAGTATCACCACTATTGTAAATCGTCTTTAATCCTTCAAAGTTCTGGATAGATACTGACTTGATCTTTGTACCTGCACCAGTCTGAACCTGGATGTTAGCAACACTACCAGCATTTGTGATACCTTCGCCGTTAAGATCGATCTTATCCACGAAATACACACCATTATTAGAAATAGTGCCATCGTTAGTTGTATCACCAGAAGCAGTATATGTATTGATATCCTCTGTGGCTGCTACTGCACTGTCAACCGTGGCTGTGCTTCTAGTTGCACCACCCTTTAAAGCCTCAGGAATCTGAAGATCCACTCCTTTAGCACTGTCAGGGATAGATACGCTCGTAAGTGTTACAAAACCAGCGGTTGTAGTCTGAACAGAATATCCACCGGATGTTTCACTTTCTTTAACTGCGCCTTCGCTGTATACACCATTAGTTGCAGCAATATGACCTTTCTTGCCCATGTCAGAATCACTACTCAGCACACCATCTAAAATAGGCAGTGTTACTGTAAACGTGTACACAATATTGTTTGTGTCCTTGTAGCTGATGGTCTCACCAACAGCTTTGAAGCCTGAATTAGCGGCTTCTGCTTTGGATGCACTTCCAAGCATGTCATAAGCCACGCCTGATGAAAGTGCTGTTGTAGCAGCGAGAGCTACTGCCAGAAACTATTTAAGTCTCATCTTTTCTTTTCTCTTTTCGAAAGAATAAAAGCTGTGACGCCTCTTCTACTCACTTCTCGCAATAGATGGGGTATAGATGGGGTGCGATCCGCAAGTTTCCAATTTGTCACGGTGAATGTACCGGCCTGACCCTTAAGAGCCATCTACCTCCCCTAAGGGCAGGTACCGATACGGCGGAGATTCATTGTCGACTGACATGAAGCTGCGGCATTCTCGCTGGCCGCGAAAGGAAACAGTCGGCAAATTCCCTCCAGTAACACCCATCTATTCTACCCCCCGGATTTTTTCTGGGGGATGACAAAAATTTTTCGATTGTATCCACTTTTGTACAATACTGGAGTCTTAAAAATTGACAAAATAGGGATTCCGTGAGAGAATATAGACATAGAAAAGGTGCTACCGATGACGGTCAGCCCAATTAGAAGTCAAAAATGACCGCTAACCATTGCTGGGTGGGGCGGTCATTCTTGTGTCTTCGATATATCCTTACCGATGGCATATCCAACGGCAAAGCATGTAGCTGATAAACTAAGTATCGCAACTAAGCCGAGAATAATATCCATGGTTCAGTCCTCCTTTCCGATCCCGTGCGTGCCCAGGATCAAGATGCGGGAGGAGTCACAGTCCAGTCCCTCCCACTACTGGAGGGCTTCCCGCCACCGTACTTCCGTACTTGGTAGCACCTGTAAATATTATATCAAACACTTGTTCTCTATACAAGTTCTTTTGGAAATCCATTTATTACATTATCAATACATATTGTGGTTGAAATTTACGTAAGTACGAGATGTTGTTATAAGTTTCAACAAGACGAAAATGTGTCAGAACCCCGTAATTTTAAGACAAAAGATTCTTCGCTACGCTCAGAATGACAGAAAATGAAGCCCTCGTGAGGAGCCAGACGGATGGTGGGCACGCTTGCGTGTCCAACCAGACGGATGGCTACTCACGGGATGGCGGCGGGGCGGGGTGGCCTGACAGCGTCCCGTCCGAACACGTTTAGTGAGCTTACGTGATATGTTGGTTTTG
>CAMOFS010000011.1 GCA_946613735.1 uncultured Lachnospiraceae bacterium
TAGGAGGTTTTTTGTGAAAAAGTATCTAATGCGTGCCCCCTCAGGGTGCTTTGACAATCCCACATACTTTGACTGCATAAACAAGAACCTTATCGGCGACAACTCAGGTAATCTGCTGTTCCCACACAGCATATCACGAGCACTTATGTGTGAAGATGTTCAGATTGATTATATAAAGACATCATCCATGCTGGATGATAAAAAGATCGCTGATCTCAATCGCGAATATGAGGCTTTTATCATTCCACTGGCCAACGCCTTTCGCATCAGCTTCATCAATGAGCTGACAGCCCTGACCTATCTGATCTCCAGACTTTCCATACCCTGTGTGGTCATAGGTGTGGGTGTCAACGGCGTGATCAAGGCAGACGACAAGGGTGAATATCCCTTTGACGCTGCTTCAAAGCACTTTGTAAATGCTGTTCTTAAAAAATCCGACTGCATAGGTATCCGTGGCGAACAGACTGCTGCATATCTTGAGCATCTCGGCTTTGTCAGGGATAAGGACTTTATGGTAATAGGTTGCCCCTCCATGTTTTTATACGGAAAGGATCTGCCCAAGCCCAGGAAGTTTTCTCTCGATAAGACCACAAAGGTAAGCATCAATTCCAAAGCAGTGCTTCCCGAAAAGCTTCATCTTTTCTTAAATGATGTATGCCAAAAGATGCCGGACCATTATTATGTGCCCCAGAACATATACGAGTTCAAAACACTTTTCTCCGGCATCTCCATCAAGGATACCCAGAAAAGCATGAAGGTATATAAAGACTATCCCCAGGATCTAGAGCATCCCCTTTACCGGGAGAATAAGGTGAGAGGCTTTGTTTCGGCAGAGGCCTGGTTTGAATACCTGAAAGGACGTGACCTGTCCGTAGGCTCACGGATCCACGGCAATATCGCTGCTGTTATATCGGGTACACCTGCATTTATCATCGCTCCGGACAATCGCGTTTTAGAGCTGGCAGAATACCATAACCTGCCACACACAACTGTAGATGAGCTTACGGCTGATACCGACATCTTCTCCCTCATCAAGGACATTGATTTCGATCAGATTTTAGACGGGCACGAGGAGCGCTTTGATAAGTTCCACGAGTTCTTTAAAAGAAATGGGCTTGCAACCATATATGACGATCCCGACTACAGCAAAGATACCGTCACACCCTTCGATAAGAAGATAGCTTCCATTGATTTCCATGGTCCCCTGGTGCCACTTCCCTTTGCAGACTATGACACACAGGTGGAGGGCATCCGGTATCTGCGCCGGCAGTGGAAGAACCTTGAAAAGAAAAAAGCCAATCCTCCAAAAAAGACCATGAAGGACAGGGCTAAGGCATTGGCAAAAAAGATCATAAAGCCAAAAAAATAAGATCCTTCGCTTACGCTCAGGATGACATATTAGGTAGGTCATCCTGAGTGTGCAGGGGATAACGTATATTACATGTTATCCCAAACGCAGCAAAGGATCTTTTCATCATTCTATTATTTCTTCTTCCGTATCATCCTCCGAGTAATCCCAATCGTAATCCTCGTCCTCTATCCATTCATCCTCCTCATCCAGTTCTTCTTCCTCTTCCTCCTCCCGGGCTTTTTTGGCTTCTTCTTTTTTCTTCTTCTTTTCTTCCTGCTTTTTCGCGTAGTCCTTGGTGTGTACGTTGCACACCTCGGTGGCATTACCCGATACGGCATAGCCCTCCTCTGGCGATCCCGGAGTAGCTCCCACTATATATACTCCCGTGGAGGTGTCGGGACAATACTCTCCTGCCAGCATAAAGCTGGTCTTGCAGATGGTGGCAGAGGTGTGATGGTTGCAGGTCTCACTTGGCACATTTTCCGCATCAAAGTACTCGGTCTTGAGCATGGAGCCTCGGGGATCATGGTCACACACTCCCTCTATGGGAAGAAGCCCCGACTTCGAGCACACCGTCTTTTGCACTATGCCCTCAGGCATTTCAAAATCTTTGTCCTCAAGTCCTTCATGCACTCTCTGCATTACTGCCCGCCAGATGTTCTTGGAATAGCTGGTGGTACTCTGGGGTGTATTATCATCATAGCCTCCCCAGATGGTGCAGGTATAATAAGGTGAAAAACCGGCAAAAACCGTATCCCTGTCCTTGGTGGTGGTTCCGGACTTTCCGGCCACGGTCATACCCGTAATATTTGCCCTTACACCGGTACCGCTTGTCATAACGTCCTTCATGGCGCTTGTCAAAAGCCATGCCGTGGTAGGCTTGAGTACAGTCCGGGGCTCATCATAGGTATTGTCCAAAAGGATATCTCCGTTATAGTCTAAGACCCTGGTGTAAAAGACAGGTCTGTTGTACTGACCGCCATTGGCAATGGTGGCATAGGCTCCGCAAAGCTCCACGTTGTAAACACCGTAGGTCAGTCCACCCAAAGCCAGCGACTGGGTGTTGTCACTGCTATCTAAGGTAGTGATGCCAAAGTCCTGTACATATTCGTAGCCCAATCCGGTGCCTATCTCAGTAAGTGTCTTTACGGTTACTATATTGATGGAACTGATGATGGCCTGTCTGATACTGGTAAAGCCCCTGTAGCTATGGTCGTAGTTATTGACCGGTCTGCCGTTGGCATAATTGGTAGGAGCATCATCCTGAACAGTAGCCAGCGACATGCCGCCCGCATCCAAAGCAGGCGCAAAAGCTGCCAGGATCTTGAAGGTGGATCCGGGCTGACGCTTTATACCGGTAGCACGGTTAAGTGTTTTTGATGCGGTCTTGTCACCCCGGCCTCCCGTGATGGCAACCACGTTTCCGGTACTCTGGTCGATTAGTGTCATCGCAACCTGAGGCTGCAGGGTAAACACCACCGACTCTCCCGACTCGGAAATGGTGTCACCAGGCTCCATTATCTCTTCCTTGTATGCATCGATGGCCGCCTGAGCTTCCTCTTTACTGTCGTAGTTTATGCTGTATCCCTTGTTGCCGGTTTTTGCCTGATAATACGAGAGCATGGTCTGCTCACTGTAATTTTCATAACTCCCATCTTTTTTGGTGATAGTCAGGCGATAAGAAAACGAGACCTTGGGCTCAAAGCCATAGTTTTCCGTATTATTGATCTCTTCATCCAGAATATCCTGCATCTTACCATCCTGGGTGGAATAAACGGTAAGGCCACCACTATATAGCTTTTGGAAGGCCTCGGATTCCGAATAGCCCTTTTTCTCCATCAGATCATGCACCACCTGATCGGTAAGGGCATCCACAAAATAGCTGGTAAAGTCAGACTTGATCTCGTTGTTTACAACCTGGATGCGGCTGTAAACATCATCCTTCATGGCTTTTTTGTACTGCTTCTCAGTGATATAGCCCTGATCCAGCATGTCACCCAAAACCTTCTTCCTGCGCTTTTCATTCTCCTCAGGATTGGTAATGGGATTGAACCTGGAAGGATTCTGGGTGATCCCGGCGATCACGGCTGACTCGGACAGGTTGAGCTCGCTGACGCTTTTGTTAAAATATCGCTCCGAAGCAGCCTGCACTCCCAGGGTATTCTGTCCGAGATTAATGGTATTAAGGTAGTTCTCAAGGATCTCATCCTTGGTCACTTTTTTCTCCAGCTGGACTGCCAGATACTGCTCCTGTATCTTTCTCTTCAGGGAATCCTCCAGGGTATTCTCACTGGTCCATGTGGTAAATACGTTATTCTTTAGCAGCTGCTGTGTAATGGTACTGGCGCCCTGGGAAGGCCTCTTGCCGTGAGCCAGCTCCCCTGCACCGATAACAGCAGCCCTGATGATACCTCTGGTATCTATGCCGTTGTGCTCATAGAACCTGGAGTCCTCGATGGCCACGAAGGCATGCTGCAAATCCTCCGGGATCTGCTTTAGGGTCACGTACTCCCTGTTAGCTCCCGCAGATGCCAGGTTCTCTATCTCTTTTCCATCCTTGTCCAGGATGGTAGTGGAAAACCCGTTGGGAGAAATATCCACAGCGGAAATATCCGGAGTCTCCTTGATAAGCTCGGTAGCATAGACCGCAAAGCCCCCGATGCCTATGGCTATGACTATGAGAATGCACACTATGATCGCTCTCACAAAGGACAGAATGAACTTTTTCTGTGCCCTTGCCTTCTTATTGGAGAGCTGCTTTCTCTGTTTTTTTATACTGTTCTTTCCGTAATTCATAACACGCTCCTTGTCAGATGATCCGCAAGCACGGAGGTGGTGACCGAACCCACTCCCCCGGGTACGGGAGTTACGGCCTCACAGTCCTCAGCTACCGCTTCATAGTCAACATCACCACACATACTACCATCCTCATTTACATGAATACCCACATCAATGACCACAGCACCGGGGCGGATATACTCCTTTGTCACCATCTTCGGTACCCCTGCTGCCGCTACTATGATATCGGCCCTTTGGCACTCTGCCTTAAGATCCTGCGTTTTGGTATGACAGATCGTCACTGTGGCATTTTTCTTTAAAAGCAACATAGCCACCGGACGGCCTATCACTAAGCTCCTGCCAACGATGGTGACCCGCTTTCCCGTCACATCTATCCCATAATGTTCCAAAAGAGCTATGACCGCCTCTGCAGTACAGGGCGCATATCCGGTCTCATCCCCTGCATATATCTTTGCCTCGTTTGCCGGCGATATCCCGTCCATATCCTTGGCAGGATCGATCATCTCTGCCACCTTCTTTGCATCAATCTGCTTTGGCATAGGCATAAAGCAGAGGATACCGTTTACAGACTCATCTCCGTTGATCTCGCAAAAGGCTTTTAAAAATGAATCATTATCTATGTCCTCGGGAAACTCGTGCACGCTGGCAGCTATCCCAAGGGAATCCATTTTTTTAAGGATCCCTCTCTCATATGAAAGGTCATCTTCTCTTGCCCCAACACGTACAATAGCAAGATGGGGCTTTTCCCCTGATCTGATAAGTGAAGCTTTAATACGCTCATTTATCTCTCTGGCAGCTTCTATTCCCTTTAGTATCTTCATATCGTATAGCTCTCCTCTTCATCCCATTTTAGCCCTGCAGTACCCGAGGTCTCATTGGTTATGAGCTTTTCTATCCCTTCCCTGTCCATGGTGGGTACCATACATACAAACCTGACATCCGAGTCATAGACCGTGTCTCTCAAAAAAAGGCCCCTGTCCGCTATGATGTGCTGGATCCTGCCTACATTTCCGTAATCCGTGGTAATGGTAAGCCTAAGTCCAACCCTTCTTTCCACCAGCTCACATGCATCAATGCAGGCCGCAGTCGCATCAGAATAAGCCCTTACCAGTCCACCGGTGCCCAAAAGCACCCCTCCAAAATACCGGGTGACCACGATGACCGCATCATGAAGCCCCCGCCCAGTCATCACATCAAGCATGGGACGGCCCGCTGTACCGGAGGGCTCTCCATCATCCGAGGAACGTGTCAGGTTCTCGCCTATCACATAGGCCCAGCAGTTATGCCTGGCATCATAGTGCTCCTTTTTTTTAGAGTTCACAAAGGCAAAAGCCTCTTCTTCTGTAGTAACATGGGCACAGCTGCCTATGAATCTGGATTTTTTTTCTACTATCTCCCCCACTCCCGGGGTCTTTATCTCGTAGTCCGCCATTTTACTCGCCCCGCAGGTTTACAGATATTGCATTGTATGCAGGCACGATAACCTTGTCAGCCTCCTCGATAAGCTTAGCCGTCTTTTTGTTCATATCCTCCGCCATAGCGCGATCCTTCATAAGCTTTGTATTGATATACACATTGAGGGATGCGCCGTAGATAGCGGATCTGCAAAGGGACAGCCCCACTCCCGCATCTGAGATCGCCAGCATGCTGCCTATCTCTGAGATCCGGGCCAAAAGCTTCCCCGTCTCCAAAAGCTGCTCCATCATATCAAGGGGAGCCTGGGCCGCATCCCTAAGCGCCCTAGCCATTACCGTATCACGTCTTTCAATCTCCTCCGGGGTCTCCTTGGGCATACCGTATGCCTCAGACAAGGGTCTGAAAGCCTCCGCATCCCTGTCTATTGCATTTAAAAGACTGATGCGCGCTCTGGCCATTTTCTGGATCAGCTCATCTATCTCCGGCTGGACAGCCTCATACTTCTTTTTGCCGGTAGTAAGTGACAGCACCATACCGCCAAGGGACGCCGCCGTAGCTCCCACCAGGCCGCAGGCTCCTCCGCCTCCCGGCACCGGAGCATCTGAGGCAAGTCCTTCCAGAAACACATTTATCTTTTTTTCATACATTGCCATAACTGTACCTTCCTTTAGCCGTTTATCGCCACATCTTCAAAGGCTCCTTCCCGTATCCATACAGACACACTTCCACCGTTGGTGTAAAAGACAGCCGTGCCGTCCTCACCTATCCGGACCGGTTCGGTGCATTCTCCCATGGCGTCATGGAAAAGCTCCCCCGCAAACTGCTCTCCCACATACATCTGCTTGGAGCCACCGGCAGCATTGCTCATCAGGACTGCCAGACCGGAATTCTTATGTTCCTTATCGCCTGCTCTAGTCCAGCCCACAACATGGAAATCATCAAAGTAATCCTTTTGTTCTCCATAGGCATAGGACTTACGGATCCGAATCTGCTTTTCCAGGTTGGGCACCGCCGGCCTATCCCTTCCCGGATTCCCATAGAAATCGGAATAAAAGACACAGGGCTGCCCACCCTCCCTTAGGAGGATGATTGCATAAGCAAGAGGCTTGAACCAGTCCTGGATCGAAGACTCCAGGCTCTGCCCATACTGTGTGTCATGATTGTCCACAAAGGTCACAGCCCTTTGGGGTCTGAATGCCACCAGCGCATTGTCAAATATCATCTTCATATCGTAGCCATCACCGTGGTTAGAGGCATTGAAGAAGTTATAATGAAGTGTCACATCAAAAAGAGACATCTCATTATCAACCGTATCCAGGTAGTACAAAAGTCTGCCTATATCCCCATGCCAGTATTCTCCAACCGCGGGAAGATCCACCTTTTTGTCTTTTCTGATACGCTTTAGCATATCCCTGTAGAAATCAAATTTGATATGCTTTACCGCATCCAGCCTTACGCCATCGATCGCCGTCTCATCTATATACCAGCACAGCCAGTTATATACCTCTTCCACCACTGCGGGATTGTCCATATCCACATCACATCCCATCAGGTAGTCAAAATTGCCGTTTTCCATATCGGTCTGCTGATCCCATGTCTTGCCTGAAAAACAGTATAGCTGTCCCTGTTCATGAGTCAGCTCATCCCAGTCAGTGCCGGTAAAGCATGTGTGATCCCAGGTGAACTTACTGTACTTACCCTTTCTGCCCGGGAAGTTGAATTTGGACCACACCCGGACCTGGCGCTCGTCTCCGGTAACATGATTCCTGTCATTGGGGGCTACGGTATAGGCCATCACGTCCTCCGTCTCATCCGCGCCCAGCCTGTGATTTAAAACAATATCTGCAAATACCTTTATACCTGCATTATGCATGGCCTTGATCGCAGCCAGGTATTCCTTTTTTGTCCCGTACTTGGTACGCACGGTGCCCTTCTGATCAAACTCACCCAGATCGTACATGTCATATACGCCGTAGCCTACGTCCTCCTGGGAGGTACCCTTGTATGCCGGAGGAAGCCACACCTCAGTCACGCCCATTTTAGCCAGAGCCTCTGCCTTGGCTTCGCACCGTCTCCACCAGATGCCGTCATTGGGAAGGTACCACTCAAAGTATTGCATCATTGTATCGTTGTCACTCATATAAGTAGTTTCTCCTTTTAGTATATTACCCTTAAGTTTATCTTTTGGGTCATATTATACAGTTATTTACAGGCAAAATGCAAACCGTACATCAAAAAAGGGCCATGCCTCAGCACAGCCCCGGTATTGTCGGTCAGATGTCAGTGTATGTTTGAAAGCTCAACCGCCGTTTGGGCAGCCAGCTTCGCGTTGTTGTACACCAGTTGGATATTGCTGTCTAAGCTGTCTCCACCGGTAAGATCCTTGATACGGGCGAGGAGGAAGGGAGTGGATTCCTTTCCGTGGATGCCCTGCTCTTCTGCTTCACGAACAGCCTGGTCAATGGCCTTGTTGATAACCGTCTCATCCATGGAATACTCCTCGGGAATAGGATTGGAAACAAGGATACCACCCTTCATGCCAAGCTCTTTTTTTACATATATAGTCTTAGCAAGCTCCGCAGGAGAATCGATCTCATAATCTACGGACAGGCCACTGTGTGTGGTGTAAAATGCAGCCAGCTCCTTGGTCTTGTAGCCCAAAACAGGAACGCCCTTGGTCTCCAGATACTCCAGGGTGAGCGGCAGGTCAAGAATGGCCTTTGCGCCGGCACAGATAACAGTAACAGGTGTCTGTGAAAGCTCATCAAGATCAGCTGATATATCAAAAGTCTTCTGGGCACCCCTGTGCACTCCGCCTATACCACCGGTAGCAAAGATGGAGATGCCTGCCATGGCTGCTATTATCATAGTGGTTGCCACTGTGGTCGCTCCGTCCATACCCTTAGCAACGATGAGGGGGAGGTCACGGCGGGAAACCTTGGTGACTGCCTGACCCGTCTTTCCGAGATACTCGATCTCATCCTTTGACAGTCCCGCCTTTAAGCGTCCACCGATGATAGCTATAGTAGCCGGGATGGCACCATTGTCCCGGATCACCTTTTCCACATTAAGCGCAGTTTCAACGTTCTGGGGATAGGGCATACCGTGGGAGATGATGGTGGACTCCAGAGCCACCACCGGCTTACCGTTGTTGATCGCCTCTGCTACCTCAGGTGCTACATCCAAATACTTTTCATAACTCATTTCATTCACACTCCTTTTATCTTTGCGCGTTTTTTTGCTGCTTCAAAACACAGTTTGGGATTATTGGTCTGTGCTGTTTCAAGTGTTATGCTGGCTGCTGCCATACCAAGCCTTACGGAGTCCTCAAAGGACATGCCCCGGGCAAAGCCTGTGGCCACTCCGGAGAGGAGAGCGTCCCCTGCTCCGTTTCCGTTTATCATCCTGGATGGCAAAGGGGAAATCTTCTTATGTAAGGAACCGTCTGAGAAAAATGCCCCGTCACTCCCGAGAGTAATGATGACATGCTTCACTCCGGCTTCAAGCAGGATATCCGCTGCCCTTTTTAAGCTATCCGAAGATGCCGGATCAATGGATTGTCCGGTCAGTATCTCCGCTTCAATACGGTTAGGGGTAATGGTGTCGATATAGGATAAGACCTTTTTAAATCGAAGTGCCTTGGCACTGGAAACAGGCTCCGCAATAACCGGGCTTTTACTCAGGGTACAGATGGACTCGATGGTCTCCTCCGGAAGATTGGCGTCTACGATGACCAGCTTGCTATGAGCCAAAACCTCGCTTTTCCCACGGATAAAATCCGGAGTCATGTGGCGGTAGATCTCCATGTCATTCACTGCCAGCTCCATATCACCGTCCACACCTGTAATAAAGAGGTAAGTGGAGGTGACGTCCTCCTTGGAAACGATGCTCTCATGGGTATCGATACCCATCTGACGGCAGCTCTCCTGGATCTGCTTAGCGTATGCATCATCTCCGAAGGCAGTGATAAACTTCACACTGTTGCCCAAGAGGCTAAGGTTGTATGCGATGTTGCGTCCCACACCACCTAATGCAGTGCGGACCTGGCCAGGATTGGAATCCCTTTGCACGAGACTGCTAAAGGGCTTTCCTCCGATATCAATATTGGCAGCACCGACCACCGTAATGTGTCCCGGCTTTTGCATCACATAACCCTTGCCGATGATATAGCCCTTTTTCATCAGATTGGATATGTGTACTGCAACAGAAGAACGGCTGATACCGGTCTTTTTTGCCAGCTGCTCCTGAGAGATCATGGGATCCTCGGCAATCAGTGTATATATTTCGCGTTCTCTTTCTGTCATCCGTCCACCCAACAAATGCTTATCTTCTTAAACATGTGATTAGATTACCACGGATCCATACAAATGTCAACAGCTGTTTACTCGTCGAGTATCATTGACAGGCTGATACGCCCCTTCTGCTCATCGATACCAACTATCTTTACTTCCACGATATCTCCCACGCTTACAACCTCAAGGGGGTGCTTTACATAACGCTTATTAGTAAGCTTTGAGATATGGACCAGACCGTCCTGATGAACGCCGATATCTACAAATGCTCCAAAATCTATAACATTTCTTACTGTGCCCTTAAGTATCATGCCTTCCCTAAGATCCTTCATTTCCATAACATCGGATCTTAGGATGGGCTTTGGCATATCCTCTCTTGGATCGCGGCCGGGGCGTAAAAGCTCCTCTATAATATCCGAAAGTGTGAGGACTCCGACGCCAATCTCTTCCGAAAGCTTTTCCAGCTCCTGCTTATTAAGCTTTTTTAGGCTTAAAACGTCATTATCCACGGATTTTAAAAGCTGTTGTGTAGCCTTATAGCTTTCGGGGTGTACAGCTGTTGCATCCAAAGGGTTCTTACCATCTGCAATACGCAAAAAGCCTGCACACTGCTCAAAGGCCTTGGCCCCAAGCTTCGGTACCTTTAAGAGCTGTTTTCGTTCTTCAAACTTACCATTTTTTTCACGGTATGCCACGATATTTTTTGCTATGGGCTTTGTGATGCCGGAAACGTACTCTAATAAAGCTGCAGAAGCGGTATTCAAATCTACTCCCACCTTATTTACAGCAGCCTCTACAACACCACCAAGTGCCTCTCCCAGCTTTTTTTGATTCATGTCATGCTGGTACTGACCCACACCAATGGATTTTGGGTCTATCTTTACCAGCTCCGCCAAAGGGTCCTGAATGCGGCGAGCGATGGAGATAGCCGATCGTTGTCCTACATCAAACTCAGGGAACTCTTCCGTGGCAAGAGCGCTGGCACTGTACACAGAGGCTCCTGCCTCATTTGTGATGACATAGCTTACCTTTTCATCAACCTCATGGAGTATCTCAACTATGATCTGTTCTGACTCCCTTGATGCCGTGCCATTTCCGCATGATATCAGTGAGATGCCATACTTTTTGATAAACCTCTTTACTGTATCCTTTGCTTCCTGTATCTTTTTTTCGTTTGTTGGAGCCGTAGGGAAAACGACCGTGGTGTCAAGCACTTTTCCGGTTGGATCCACCACTGCCAGCTTACATCCGGTTCGAAATGCGGGATCCCAGCCAAGTACCGTCTGTCCTGCAATAGGCGGCTGCATCAAAAGCTGGGTCAGGTTCTTGCCGAAAACCTCTATGGCGCCGTCCTCAGCCTCTTCTGTAAGCTCAGACCTTATCTCCCGTTCTATGGATGGAGCTATAAGGCGGTCATATGCATCAGCAATAGTTTTTTTCATTACCTCACAGGTCCATGCTGAATCGTTTTTTATAAGGCTTTTTTCCAGATAGGAAATGATCTCGTCCTCCGGTGCCTCAATACTTACGGACAAAAACTTTTCCTTTTCGCCACGATTTATGGCAAGCGTCTTGTATCCGGCCATCCTTAGGATCGGCTCGTTATAGTCATAATAGTTTTCATATACCGATTTTGCTTCGGCATCCTTCGCACACGAATGGATGGTGCCACGGCGAAGGGTCTTTTCCCTGATCCACGTCCTATAATCCGCCGAGTCACTGATAAACTCAGCTATGATATCACAGGCTCCGTTTATTGCATCCTGTACAGTAGCAACTCCTTTCTCACCGCTGACATATGGCATCGCCTCCTCTTCCATGGATCCCTTTGGCTTCTGCATCAGAATGATATTGGAAAGGGGCTCCAGGCCGGCTTCCTTTGCAATGGTGGCCCTGGTGCGGCGTTTCGGCCTGTACGGGCGGTAGAGATCCTCCAGCTTTACCATGGTTTCGCAGGCCTCTATCTCGGCTTTAAGCTCTTTTGTAAGCTTTCCCTGCTCCTCTATTGTTTCCATGACAGATGTCTTTTTCTCTTCCAGATTCCTAAGATAGGTAAGTCGCTCCGAAAGCTTTCTAAGCTGCTCATCATTTAAAGCGCCTGTGCGCTCCTTCCTGTATCTTGCAATAAAAGGAACCGTGCAGCCTTCATCTAAAAGCTCCACGGCAGCCTCAACCTGTTTATTCCTTACTTCTAACTCTTCAGCTATCTTTTTTATTATGTCCATTGCTCTTTTCATCAATTTAACTGCATATTTATCCAAAATACTTTTTCTCCAATTCCGAAAAAGCTACTTCGGCATATGAACACCTCCTTTATACAAATACAGCGTAGCATAATTATGCTGCGTTGTAAATCAATCTCTACAATAAGATAATACCCGATGGGCGATATCAATGATCTTTTCCTCGGTGTTCTCCAAAAGCTCCCGGGCTGCGGAAAGCCGGGTACCTAAGATCCATACAACGTCCGTCGTTGCAAAGAAAAAGACCTTATAACCTGGTAAAGGTTATTAAGAAAATGGCCGTGCACCTTAGCACAGCCATTCTTAGATAAACTATAATCCTTTTTAATTGCTTATTTGTCTCCTTCTTTTAGTTTTTGATACCACTCCTGCTTTTCATTCGAAATGTCAATCAGCTTAGCAAATACCACGCAAATAAACCATAGCACAATTGTGCCCAGTACTCCTATAAGGTAATTCATCTTTTCCTCCAATCTATGCTTTGTGCAATTCATTGGAGATCTCCATATGTTTTTATGTGTTCGCCTATTATCTCAGAAACTTCCGAAACGGTCGAAAATGTACTGTTGGGTTCCTCGGAAATGATCTTTTTTATTCCAAAGATCTCGGCGCGGTTCACTACACAGTATAATACATCCTTTCCCTCATTACTCAGGTATAATACGCCTTTCTAAAAACAC
>CAMOFS010000012.1 GCA_946613735.1 uncultured Lachnospiraceae bacterium
ATCATGGATCCCAAGCTGCTTTTGGCAGATGAACCCACCTCGGCCCTGGATGTGTACGTACAGAGGCAGGTGGTGGAGGAGATGCTTCTGATCCGGGAGACCTATGGGACCTCCATCATCATAGTTACGCATAATATTGGAGTTGTAGGCGCCATGGCTGACAAGGTGCTGGTGATGAAAAACGGGGAGGCTGTGGAGTACGGGAATACGGCGCAGATTTTGGAGGATCCCCGGGAGGAATATACCAAGCGGCTTATGGCGGCAGTTCCCAGGTTACGGAGGTAGCTATGAAGCCAGTTTTAAAGGTAGAGAATCTGACAAAAAAATATGGCCAGCATGTGGGAGCCTCAGATATCAGCTTTGAGGTGATGCCCGGGGAGTCTGTGGGTCTCATCGGAGAATCCGGAAGCGGAAAGACCACGGTGGTCAATATGATAACCAGGCTGATTGATGCCACAGATGGCCGGATATTTGTGGAGGGTGAGGATATCACCCATCTTTCAGGCAGGAGGCTGATCCCGGTGTATAAAAAGATGCAGATGGTTTTCCAGACCCCCACAGAATCCTTTGATCCAAGGCAAAAGATCGGTGCGGGAATAGGAGAGTCCCTGCGCAATGGGGGAATGGAAAACGCTATTTTGGAGAACAGAGTCAAAAGGCTTTTGGAGCAGTGCGGATTGTCGGCTTCTTTTGCGGACAGATATCCCCATGAGCTTTCCGGTGGTCAGTGTCAGAGGGCGGCCATTGCCCGGGCCATTGCCATCGAGCCCAGGCTTCTAATCTGCGATGAGGCCACCTCATCACTGGATGTGACTATCCAAAAGGAGATAATGGAGCTTTTAAAGGATCTGAAAAAAGATTTGGATCTGTCTATTCTGTTTATTTGTCATGATGTGGCGCTAGTGCAAAGTTTTTGCGACAGGCTCATAGTCATGTATCAGGGGAAGATAGTGGAGGAAGGAGTTCCGGATGAAGTCATAAAAAATCCGAAGGATCCATACACAAAACGACTTATAGAAAGTATATTCTGAGGGTCACACCTCATCCGCCCCTTCGGGGCACCTTCCCCTCAAGGGGAAGGCTTTGTAACAGTAACTGGACACTAAAGGAGGACAACATGAAAAAAACACTGGCGATCCTGCTTACGGCAGCACTTTCCATCGGCCTTTTTACAGGCTGTGGTGGCGGCAACGCTAACAGCGGGGCAACAACAAACGACACTCAGGAGGCGGAGTCAGAGGCTACGGCTTCCACAGAAAGCACAGGTCCCAAGACCATGACAATCGGAGATACCACCTTTAACTCCGAAAACTGGGAGGAGACAGTGGATCCTCACACCACCTACAACGGTTGGGCGTGTATCCGCTATGGTATAGGTGAGACACTTATCCACTATTCTGATTCCATGGAGATCGAGCCCTGGCTGGCAAAGGAGTGGGAAAATGTGGATGATACAACCTGGAAGATCACTCTTCAGGATGGTGTGAAATTTCATAGCGGACGTGATATGGACGCAGAGGCTGTAAAGCAGTGCTTTGAGCATCTCATCGAGGTCCACGACAGAGCGCCGGGAGATCTGATGATAGACTCCATGGAGGCTGATGGACAGGTTCTTACCATCAAGACCACAGAGCCCCGTCCCGCACTTCTTAATTATCTGGGAGACCCCTATGGATGTATCATCGATGTGGATGCTTCAGATTTCGAAAAGGGTATTGCTTGTGGTACAGGTCCCTATGTGGTAAAGGATATGGTAACAGACGACCATCTGACCCTTACCAAAAACGAGAATTACTGGAATGGCACTCCAAAGCTGGATGAGCTTACCATCCGTACCATCTCTGACGGTGACACCCTGGCCATGGCCCTTCAATCCGGAGAGATAGATGCGGCTTACGGAATGGCTTACGGCAGCTATCCCTTATTCCAAAATGACGAATACCAGTTTTCAAGCATTGCCACTTCCCGTGCATTTTTCGCATGGATGAACTATGAGAGCCCCATTATTAAGGATGATGCCGTAAGAAAGGCAGTTGCCATGGGTATCGACAAGGAGGGCTTCGTACAGACACTTCTGGAGGGACACGGATATCCCGGAAATGGAGCCTTCCCTGAGGGTCTCGGCGGCTTTGGAGGAGAAAAGGTTACCACGGAATCCTACGATCCCGAGGGTGCAAAGAAGGTTTTAGAGGACGCAGGCTGGAAGGATAGTGACGGTGACGGAATCCGTGAAAAGGACGGCACTAAGCTTACCATAAGATGGCTTACCTACCCTTCACGTCAGGAGCTGCCCCTTTTGGCCGAGTCTGCCCAGGCAACACTTAAGGACATAGGTATAGAGGTGGATATCAATAATACAGCCAACCGCCGTGAGTTTTTGGATGATCCCACCACCTGGGATATCTACGCATCAGCTCAGGTCAATGCACCCACCGGCGATCCGGAGTATTTCTTCACCGTGGGATGCCTAGATGAGTCCGCCAGCAACTTCGGACATTATCATTCCGATAAGTTAGAAGAGCAGGAAAAGCAGATGGCCGGTGAATTTGATCCCGCCAAGCGAGCAGAGCTGGCAGTTCAGATGCAGCAGACCATCCTTGATGATAATGCGTACGTATTCTGCTCCTTCCTGGAGATGAACCAGATCTCGAAAAAGAGTGTGACGGGATATACCGCCCACGCCTGTGATTACTATCAGGTAACTGTTGATCTGGATATCAATGAATAGACCAGTATAGTAAGTATTTTAAGACCATTCGAAAAAAGCCTTGACCGCCAAACGGAAAAACGTTTGGCTACGTCAAGGCTTTTCTTCTCATGGTCTTATTTGCATTTTTCGAATGATCAAATTATTTACTTGCGCTTTCTGCGTCGTCGGTAGATAGTGCGTGTTTTGTGTTTGGCAGGTGGTGCCTGGGGCTGCTCTACTAGGGGCCGGTCATTATCGCGCTTACGCCTGGGTCTCTCCTTAACAAATTCGCCGGATTTTTTGACTATGATGGTTACCAGTACGATGACTAACAGTACCACTCCTGCTATGATAAGGATTAGCCGGATATCCACACGAAAAGTGTCTTCAGAGCCCTCGGCCTCAGCTTCGCTGTGGAAGGGATAAGAGGTGAGCTCGTTTGGCTCGTATATCAGATAACCTCCACCCACATTTTTGTCGCTGTAGGTGTAGTCCAGCTTGGCGATGATATTATCTGCAGTATCTTCAGCAGGAGAGATTTCATATTCCGTATCGGAAAAATCGGCAGTCTTGGGTAGAACCACAGTACCTACGGCATTGACGGTGCTCATATTCATATTCTTTGCCAGAGAACCTATGCTCTTATTCTTCTGGTTGGTAAAAAGAGACTCGTTGTCCGCAATATCCAGGGTCTGGAAGTTATCAAAGCAGTAATCAAATAGATTGATCGTGTCCTCGTAGTGGTGGGGTCTGTCTGCCTGCATTACACAGCAGACCAGAGTCATGCCATTACGTCTGGCAAAGGTTACGAGGGTGTTGTTGGCGGCTACGGTGTAGCCGGTCTTGCCACCCAGGCAGTCTTCATACAGATAACGCCCGGTGTGGTAGTAGTTTAGCATGCAGTGATGATTGTTGAGGAAGGTCTCCTCCTCGTGTTTGTTGGTGGGAGGTATAACGTAAGTCTTTGTTCCCACTATGCGGGCCATCTGTTCGTTATTGATCACTGCTCTG
This sequence comes from uncultured Lachnospiraceae bacterium, assembly GCA_946613735.1. The sequence continues at coordinate 3,701 of CAMOFS010000012.1, forward strand.
CCAATGATGGCCATATCCCGGGCTGTGGTGACATGTTCATCGTCAGGGAGGCCGTTGGGATTGGTGAAATGTGTATTGGTGCAGCCCAGCTCCCGGGCACGGGTGTTCATCATGGAGATAAAATGATCCATATCACCACCTACATGCTCACCAATAGCGTAGGCACACTCGTTGGCGCTTTCAAGCATCATGCCGTACAGGCACTGCTCCATGGTCATCTTTTCCCCGATATCCCTTGCGATACTTGAGGTGCCGCCGTAGCTTTCGGCTACTGCCTCTTTGGAAAAGGTAACGATCTCATCCGGCTCAGAGTTCTCAACCGCGATAAGACCGGTCAAAAGCTTGGTGATACTGGCGGGATAGTGTATTTCATCGGCATTTTTCTCGAAAAGTACCGTTCCCGTATCGGCTTCCATGACAATGGCAGAGTTGCTTTGGACCTCTATGCCGGAGGGCCAGTGGTCTGCAGCAGAAACGGGAATATAAGCAGCGTAAACGAAAAAGACCAGTGCCACTAACAGCATAGCTATGTTTTTTTTGAGATTTTTTGTTTTCATATCGCTTATTATAATGTAAAATTAAAATGTTGTAAATCAATCATCTAACAATTGGGGAGATATCAGGGAAAAATGAAAAAAGTATTGTATGTAGATGATGAGAAGATAAACCGTAAGCTGTTTTCCAAGCTGATGAGCGATTACGATGTGGAACTGAAGCTTTTGGAGGACGGTCTTAAGGCACTTTCCCTTTTAGAGGATGAAAAGTTTGATCTCATCTTTCTGGATCATATCATGCCGGGTATGTCAGGTATGGAGGTTTTGACCAATATCCAGGCCGCAGAGTACAGTCTGAATACCTACACTCCCTTTGTGGCTCTTACAGCCAATCCCATTGATAACGCAGAGGATCTGTATCTTGATGCAGGTTTCAGTGCATATATGAAAAAGCCCATAGAAAAGGGTTCCATAGAAGGTATCATGGAACGCTTTTTACCGGGATGTAAAAAATCCTCAAAACCCGACGCGCCGTCTTCAGGATCCACAACTCAGCCGGCGCCTTCACCTGCGCCTGTTCCAGTAGTACCCGGACAGGTGTTGGATGCCAAGGCTATCGAGGAGATGTTTTACAGTACTGCCGCAGCCCAGGCGCCTCCGGTGGAGCTGGGTCCGAGGTGGCTGGAGGATTCTGACATCATAAGCTATGAGGACGGTCTCAGGATAAACGGATCCGAAGAGGATTACTTTGATACCTTAAGGATCTTCAAGAACATGGGAAAAAGCAAGACTGAGCAGCTTCAGGAAGCTTATGACACCATGAATATCCCAAATTATCAGATGCTCACCCATTCCCTTAAAAGTGCCGCAGGTATCATAGGTGCCAATAAGCTGTCACACTATGCGGAGTTCATGGAGCGGGCCTGCAACAATGGGGATGAGGAAGCCATCAAGGTGGATCATGAGGATTTTATCAAAGCCTATTCAAGGGTCATAGATCTTTTGGAAAAGCATCTTGAGGACAAGCCCTCCATAGAATTTGAAAAGATCGAATATGAGGCTGAGGGCCTAAGGCGCACGATCCTTTTGATAAGCAGTAAGGAAAACATCACTACAAGAGCTATAGAAAACCACCTTGCTGCAGCAAGATATAATCTCAATATCTGTCCTCCCGTTCCTGAACTTGCCACTTTCAGGCTACCGGAGACAGAGCTTGTAATCTACATCATGGATGACAGCATTTATAACAGAAAGGATCTTCTATCGTTTTTGAAGGAAAAATGTGTGGAGATGGGTAAGGGACTGATACTGGTTGGAGAGTCTTATGATCATGATTACATCGTAAACGAAATGGGGGAGAACTATATCTCCGGCTGGAACAACATTCCCCTGGATATAGATGCCTTTATGAAAAATGTCAACTATTTCTTCGATAATTATGAGGTTATGACCCGATTGAGGCACAGGATACTCATAGTGGATGATGATGAGATCTATACATCCACCATAGAGCACTGGCTTTCGGATCTTTTTGACATTGAGGTGGCTAATTCGGCAGTGGATGCCATAAGCTCCGTTGACAAAAAGAAGCCGGACCTCATCCTTTTGGACTATGAGATGCCGGTAACAGATGGGCCCAAGTTTTTGGAGTTTATCCGGGCAGATGAGCATACGGCCAACATCTCGGTAATCTTTTTGACGGGAAGCCAGGATCGGGAAAGCGTAGAGAAGGTCTTAGAGCTGGCGCCCAACGGATACCTGCTTAAGAGTATAGATAAAATGACCTTAAGAGAACGCATAAACACATTCTTTATGACGGGAAAAGTAAGATAAAAAGGAGTTAAAAAATGGCGCATTGGATAGTAGTTGTAGATGATGATATGGCCAACCTTAAGATGGCCGGTCACATACTTTCAAAGAACAACATGAGGGTATCAGCTCTTAAATCGGGCGAGACCCTTTTGGAATTCATGAAGGATAACAGGCCGGACCTGGTGCTTTTGGACGTGATGATGCCCGGTATGGACGGCTTCGAAACCTTAAAGAGGCTACGTGAACAGGAAAGGGAGACCGGAGTATCGGACGGTCTCGGAGAGGTGCCGGTGATCTTTCTTACGGCAGATGAAAATGAGGAGTCCGAGACCATGGGACTTAAGCTGGGAGCCATGGATTTTATCAAAAAGCCATTTGTGCCGGATGTACTGGTGCTTCGGGTACGCCACATCATAGATCTGGTAAGGCTTCAGATGGATCTTGAGACAGAGGTGGCCAAAAAGACAAGGGAAAATGAGAGGCTGTCTCTTCATGTGGTACAGACCCTGGCGGAGGCCATAGATGCCAAGGATACCTATACCAACGGACATTCCGGCAGAGTGGCAGAGTATTCCAGGATGCTGGCAGCCAGACACGGTTATTCTGAAAAGCAGCTTAACGAGATATATATGATGGGTCTTTTGCATGATGTTGGCAAGATCGGCGTGCCGGATGCAGTCATCAACAAGCCGGCCCACCTGGATGAGGAGGAGTTTGAGAGGATCAAGGCTCATCCGGTGATGGGTGCCAGGATCCTTAAAAAGATCACGGAGATGCCTGCTCTGGCCACGGGAGCGAGATGGCATCATGAGAGATATGACGGAAAGGGCTATCCGGATGGACTGAAGGGAGAGGACATTCCGGAGGAGGCCAGGATCATAGCGGTGGCGGATTCCTATGATGCCATGACCAGTAACAGGAGCTATAGAAGGGCTATGGATCAGGCTACGGTGAGAGCGGAGATAGTCAAGGGAAAAGGGACACAGTTTGATCCGCACTTTGCGGACCTTATGATACAGATGATCGACGAGGACAAGGACTTTCTGATGCAGGAGGAGCCAGGCAGAAAGTAAGGGGGAGAGAGCTATGGAAGATCTACAGAATAAACAGTTGGTCCCGCCCAATTTTGATTTCGGACCGGCGGAAAAGTATGAAAAAAAAGAACAGGACGAGTTTGCAGCCACAGAAGAGTATGTCGAAATGCCAAAGACAACTCTTGCCGAGGATATGCTTTTAATCGAGGATGAGACCACAAAAGCTCAGACGATGGAAAAAATCGGTCTGTCTGACCGGATGATGGCAGATGAACTCATCAACAGTAAGAAGACCTTTGGTGACAGTAAGGAGATGAAGGCCGTAAAGGAAGATCTTATTGTCATCGAGAATATGCTTAAGGAGGAAAAGATACTGGATGGGAAGAAAATGCCTCTCACCCAGAGTGATTTTTCCAAAATACAGGAGGCTTATATCAATGCTATAAGACACTGTGATGACTATCTGGGACATACACATCCCAGTTCAAAGGTTGGAAAACAGCGTATGGAGCTGGTCATAAAAAACAGGGACCGGCTCTTAAGAGAGGCGGCTCTTATGGCAGAAGCCTCGGAGCTTGTGCTCTCCGGCAGGCTTTCGTCTGAAATGTCCAGTCTCGGGGATGTACTCTATTCAGCAAGGATTTATGCTCTTTCCCCGGAGCCCGCTGAAAAGATGGGTCCCGAAAGGGAGAAGACTTCTACTACAAATAACAAGGTTTTAGCTGAGTCTATAAAGTTTTTCAAGGTAAATACCAAAGAGATAAAAGATAAGAAGGCAGCCAGGAAATATGCCTATGAGGTTAAGGCGCTAAGAAGGGAGCTAAAGGAGTTCCCGGAAGGAAAGATACACTCCACCTTTGTACAGCTTAACGGGGAATACATAAGGATCTCCCAGGACGAGCATGGAGTCATCACATTGGGATATGGTGACACTTCAGTGGTGATGAAGGAGGATATAGCTGATCTTATCAACTACCTGGATACGAAGATGGTGGAGGAGCAGGCCCGTATGGATCCAGAGGCCATGGCAGAGATGCTTTTTGACCAGACAGTGGATTATGTCTTTTATACTGACAAAATGAAGCTGGGTCACCCTGATATCTGGGGGGTGGGCTACAAGATAAAGGACGTGGGGGATATCCAAAAGACCGGAACCAGGCTGGCCCGTTACTTGGAGCTTAAGACCGGCCATCCCGCCACCTATTTTTCAAATCTGAATGACAACACCTTGAGATGGATATCTGTTGAGCTGGCAAAGGGCATGGATGTAAAAGAAGCCATGAAGGCGTTGGATGAATGCATTAAAAAGGCCGGTACCGAAGAGCGTCTTGTCAACACCAATGAGACCTTAGAGCTGATAAATACCTTTTCCCAGATGAAAAAGGTATCAAATGCAGAGTCCCTGGTGGAATACCATAAGGCAAAAAAAGATGCCAATCTTTTGGAATTCCGGGACGAAAAAAAGGAGAAGTACGACGAAAAGGGCTGGAGGCAGGATGAATCGGCGGTAAAGGATCTTTTGGCGGATCTTGTGTTTTCTGAGGAAACCTGGGTTACGGATGAAAAAGAGAAGGATCCCGGTGAGCGCATCCGCCTTATGCTTTTGAAGCATACGGATACGCTGGCAATGATAATCGCTGACAATTTCAGGGAGGATCAGAACAGTCCCTCTCTGGTGGATCGTATCTTGGATAAGCTTCCCCTGGAAATGGGAGAAGACGGTGAGTCCGGCATAAAGGAGCAGATCAGGGCTGCCATCAGCGATATTAATGTACTTATAAATCATAATATTGATTTTGCCTTTGAGCTGCGCGATGGGAAATACAAGGGATTTGATAAGGCTCTTATCCCGAAGGAATATCAGGGGCTTTCGACCGAGCAGTATAAAAACAAATTAAACGAGATAAAGTGTAACGTACCCTTCATGAGCATCGTTATAAAGTCAATCCTTGACGGCAAGGACAAAGATCTCATGAAAAAGCTGTATGAAGTGGACGATATGATCGAGACTGCAGTAATATCCAGTGCCTTTGACATACAAAAAACTATCAACCAAAAGACGGAAACTGTATTTGGAGCTGACCAGGGGGATCAGGAGGATCCCACAGCCAATCTTTTGGATCCTAAGCAAAAGGGCATTCGCAAGGCGGAGAGACAGCGGCGTGTAAAGGCGGGAGATGAAGCACTCAAAAAGATCCTGCAGAACGCCATGAAGGGGGATTCCGGACAGGGAAGGTTCATCAAGATAGTATTTGGCAGATATTTTGGCGACGCCGATATCATGGATCAAAGAAACATGTTTGCCTCTGCAATCAAAAACATGGGTCCCAAAAGGACGCTTCCCGATATACCGGATGATGCCGATGAAGATCAGATCAAAATGATCCAGGCCATCAGGGATCGCATCATGGAAGAGGAAGCGGGCGCATATCTGGGCGGCTTGCTAAAGGGTGCCGGCCCCCTGTTCCAGAAGATGCTCCAGGGTCTGCCCGTTGCCGGTATGCCCGCCTCTATAGCTATGGCTTTAGAGGATATGAAATCAAAGCTTGCTCCCATTCCTGATGAGATAGTAAAGGCGCAGCTTTTGGGAATGGTTCAAAGATCCAAGGGAAAGATCTCCAAGATCAAGGTGGAGAAGGCTCTTGGTGCCGCTTCCGTGGGACAGACCTTTTTATGTAAAATGTATGGCCCCGATCTGCCCAAAGAGGGTAAGGATGTGGTGGTCAAGCTTTTAAAGCCCGATGTCAGGAATCGTATGATGCGCGAAAAAAAGCTGATGCTGGAGTGTGCAAGGGCCACGGACACCACAGGAGGTATGGAGGCCACCTATAAGGGACAGCTCTCACGTATAGAGGAGGAGCTGGATCTGACCATAGAGGCCAGAAACGTAATGGAGGGTAATGAAGTATACGACAGCCAAAAGGATGAGAAATATGATGCCGTTAAATCCATGAAGCTTAACGACCTTGTTACGCCTACCATTAATTCAATGGTATTGGAAAAGGCTCCGGGCGAGACGGTCGACAGGTACTTAAGTGAGGTGAAGGATGAGATTGCCAGGCTTTTAGAAGAGATGGAGCCCAAGGAGGAGGAAAAGGTCAAAACCTTATCCGCAGATGCCACTGATGAAGAGATCAAGAGGGTCAACGACATCAGGGCCAAGTATTCAGAGAGGCTATACAGGATCCATGAGGAGCTTATGAAAAAGCTGGAGCAGTTGACATTACGGCAGCAGTACATGACGACCCTGGCGGATAAGTGGGTTACCGAAGGTATCTTTGGACAAGGCTTTTACCATGGCGACCTTCATGCCGGTAATATAATGATCGATGACAATGGAGCTACCCTTATCGATTTCGGTAATGCCACCAAGCTTTCATCAAAACAGCAGGTGGAGGTTACCCGGATGGTGGGTGCCGCCGCGGTGGGAGATGCCGAGGGCTTTAGGGATGGTCTCCATGCTCTGATAAAGCCGGAGTTTGAGGATATCTATAATGAAAAGAAAAAGGAGCTTACCTTAGAGCTTAAAAAGATCTTTTCAATTGGTGATAAAAACAGTGCCGGCCAAAGGGTGGGTGTGGCGCTTATAAAAGCACAGGAGATGGGTCTTGAGGTTCCTTCGGCGATCTTTAATTTTTCTCAGTGCCAGCTGAGACTTCAAAATACCATTGACAGCATGAATACCACCATCGATTCCATAGGAAAAGGGCTCAACAAGGTCAATACGCTGATGCAGTATGCTATCACTAACGAAGCTGATCTGTACGAAAAGAGCCAGTTTACGCGCCTGGGCTTTACCTATATCAATTTCGTACAGATACCGGGACAAGAGCAGGAGGATAAGCCTTTTGACCGGTATGAGAACTCTTACGAACAGATAAAAAAGCTGCGCGACCTGTATATTCCAGCCTCTGAGGAGGAAGTGGAATTATTCCTCGCCGATTCCGTGCGCGCAACATCTCTTATGAACGAGCTTGGAAAGCTGGAGGAGGGTATGAATAAGATACGCCAGCTGGTGGATAATAAAGCAGAAGAGCTGTTTAAGAAAAAAGGCGAAAAAGGTGAAGCGGCGGTAAAAGGGGAAGATCTTCTACCCTCAGTGGAAGTAGGTGCCTTTTATGAAGCCCTGGTAAGGCCTTTAAGTGTCATAGAAAGGATATGTCCCGTAGCAAATTACAAGGAAGAGCTGAAGGATTATTTAAAGGAGATCAGTGAAAAGATAGCAGACGGAACTTTTAAAAATCTGAATGAGCTTAAGAGCTCAGAGGATTATGATAGACATCTGAACAGGCGTGATGAGACGATCAATGAGGCAAAGGACATAGTTGTCAAATATCAGGCGATCAGTGCAAAGGGTGGCAAGGAAACACAAGAGGAACACAAGGCTCTGGTGACTGCAGTAACGCAGTTTAACGAAAAGGTTCTTTTATATGACAAGCTGGCAGGTTTTAACGGCTTTATGACTGATATGAGCAAATTCGGAACCAGTCAGAAGGAAAAGGATGTTATGTACCGTTTCGATATTGAGATCAAAAGGCTGTCAGAGTCCGATGATGAATATGGACAGGATATCCGTACCCTCTATGACAAGATCAGAGAGGATCAGGCTCAAAATATCGATAAGCTGACCATCAAGCAGGAGATATTTCAACTCTTTTGGCTTTTATCAAAGGTGGCGGGCAAGAAACTCGATGAGGCCTATAAGACTATGGCTCACATCCATTCCATGGGCGAGCCAAAAACCTTTGTTGATGTAATGGGAAAAACCATAATGGCCAATCTTTCCACCTCTTTTTCCAGGCTTGGACCCATTACGTCTATGAAATACAAGAGTAAGCTGGAAGATAATCCTGATGATAATGACCAGTAATAATAGAGGAGTTATATGAACAGGGGAAGAGAAAAAGGAGACATATACCGCCACAAGAGAAAGATGTACATTTTGGCGTCTGAGCTGAGGGGAGGTATAAAAGAGGGATATCTGAATCCCGATATAGCCGATGATGTGCTTGAGTGTTACAGGAATTATTCTGACAAGAGTGAGATCGTCATTCCCTCGGGCAACGAATTCAAGGCTATGCCTCCCACGGCTGCTGGCCGCAGGTATTTTGCGGATTCACTGGGCATGCTCATGCATGATCGGGATCGCTTTTCGGATATGGTCAAAAAACGGGATGAAGGACAGGCCCTCAGTGTGGAAGAGCTGTTTTTTGAGGGACTTGAGGATATCGTTAAGGTCATAGACAAGGTCATAAGCGATTATTTTACTGCTTCGGGACTGACTCTAGAGGACGAGCCCATAAAGGACAAGGCCGTCAGGAAAAAGGGCAGGGAGGACTTTTTGATCAGCAGAAGGGAATACGAGAAGGTGATCAAAAAGAACCTGAGGGAGTATGGTGTACACATCATAGAAAAGCTGGGTAAGGAAGACTTTGCGAATAAGGAGGAAAGCCTTTTGGCAAAAGATGTTACGGATCCTTTGTTTGAGGCTATGGTGGAATCGGAGCCCCTGGGATATCTTTTATATGATGATGTGTTGAGGGAGCTTTCTGACACAACCAAAAGATCGATGAAGGAGTCCATAAAATATAAGGCTTCCGTCAGTGTATTCAAGGAAAAGATCTTTCCTTCCTTCTTTAGCAAGGATATGGCCTCCGGCA
>CAMOFS010000013.1 GCA_946613735.1 uncultured Lachnospiraceae bacterium
CCTGGCTGAGCAGTTCCAGCAGCTTTTGCCGCAGCAGAGGAGCTTTGATGCAAAGGTATACAGGCTTGCCGGGTATATCTACGGCAGGTATCCCCAGAAGGATCTGCTCTTTGCCATAGTTTCATGGCTATTAAAATGCCATATGGTGGGAGGGGAGTATCTGACCTTTTACCGTATGGCCATAGACAAGGAGATCAAGCTTACGGGGCTTTACGAGGCGTATATTTTGTCTTTGCCGGAGGATTACATCGAGAAGCTGCCGGAGCTTGTGACTCTTTATTTCAGATATGAAAACAATCTTTCATATGACAAAAAGGCCTTTGTCTATGCCAATGTGATCACCTACAAAAAGGATGATCCCAGGCTTTATGAGCAGTATCAAAAGACCATCCAGCGCTTTTCACTAGAGCATATGGCTAAGGGTGATATCGATGACAATCTCGGCATCTGTTATGCTGATGTGCTTGAGTCCGGGGTCATAGATCATGACATAGCTGTGGATATGGACCGGCTGATCTTTTCCAATAAGATCATCACCCTCCACGATAATATCAATAACGTGGTGGTTTTTGAGGATGCGCTAAGCATGCCCCACAGAGCAAAGGTTCATGATTTTGGTGCCTTTGTTCCTATTTTTACCTCTGATTATCAGGTGTTTTTGGAGACTACGGAGGGGCAGCTGATATCCGATCCCGGTGCCTATAATGTGCAGCCCATTTTTAACTCTGAAAAATACATGGACAGGCTTATCGCACTTTCCAATGAGACCCTGCCTTACTTTTTAAACAGGCAGTCGCGCCACAGATCCCCGGACGAATTTTCCATGACGGAGATAGAGAGGATCGCTGACTTTTTAAACAGTGACAAAATCTCCCCAGAGTATAAGCTGCGCCGCCTGCCCTTTATGTCATCTGCACTAAAGCTCCATGACAGGGAAGAGCTGATGATCGATTACCTGGTAGAAAGCGGAGAGTACAGGAAGCTGGATACGGAGACTGCTGCTCATGTGATGGACCTTCTGATCGTATCGGATCAATACGACAAGGCCTATGATATGCTGCTTACGCATCACGGTATCACGGCATCCTCCAAGTCCCTTCTTAGACTCATAACTGACAGGTGTAAAAGATCCGAGGGTAAAACGGATGACTTTTTGATCTCAATGTGTGCGTACCTTATGCAGCAGTATCTCTTTTCAGAGGCGACGCTTAGCTATCTCAACAATTATTATGTTGGACCCACTCATCTGATGGAAAGCGTATGGAAGTTTGCCTATGCCAACGAGCTTCCCACCGGCCTTATCGAGGAGAGGATCCTGACCCAGATGCTCTATACAGAGGATATGGACGAGAACTCCGGCGAGATATTTGAGTCATATATGAAAAAGAGGGTGTCCCCCATGATAGTGGAGGCATATCTAACCTTTTTCTCACGAGTGTATATAACCACGGACAAAAAGGTTCCCGAAGAGGTATTTGCCCATCTTTTGCCTATGTATGGCAAGGCCGACCGGCTAAATGACAGTGAGAGGCTGGCGCTTTTAAAATACCTCTGCCTCTGCAGCGAGCTTAGTCCCGACAAGGAGGCTGCCCTTGAGAAGCTTTTAAGGGAGTATATGGTCAAAAACATATATTTCGCTTTTTACCGAGAGGTGGACAGGCGCTTTGTGGTGAGATTCAATCTTTATGACAAGCGTTTTGTGGAGTACCATGGCAAGCCAGGGCAGAATATACACATTTCATACAGGGATGCAGCCGGCAATGCCCATGAGGAGCGGATGCAGGAAATGTATGATGGGATATATGTCAGACAGTTTGTTATGTTTTTCGGGGATACCATCCGCTACATCATCTATGATGATGAAAAACACACAACAAGACTTACTGAAGGGGAACTGTCTCTTTCGGACAATATAGACCAGGGCGAGCCCGGACGTTACGGGCTTATCAACAGGATGAAAAGCGATATCCTCTATCACAATGAGAGGGAACTTTTGGAGGACATGGCTTCTTACAAGCGGCTGGAGGTCATAGCGGAGCATATTTTTTACCCGAAGTAGAGATTCTTCGCTTCGCTCAGAATGACAGGGCGAAAGTAGAGATTCCCATGTCATTCTGAGGGCGAAGCCCGAAGAATCCCGCTCGGCATATTATGGAATAATTCGCCGAGATTCCCGTGTCATTCTGAGCGAAGCGAAGAATCTTAAAGGAATTAATCGTATGGAAAAAACTGCCAAAGATGAGCTTGCGGTATATTACGGACTTGACATCAACGACAAATATGCCATGATAAGCTATCTCCAACTGAATATGGATGCTCCGGCCACCATAAGCACAGTGGCAGGCTCAGAGGTATTTCTGATCCCTCTTTACATTGCCAAGCGACGGGGCATGGCCCAGTGGTTTTTCGGTGATGAGGCCAGACGCCAGGTGGGACTGGGACTGGCAGTGGGAGTGGACCGCCTTTATGAGCGCGCCCTCCACCGTGAAAAGGTAATCCTGGAGACCGAGGAGTTTTTGGCGGTGGACCTTTTGGTGATCTATCTGCGCAAGCTTTTATCCATGCCCGTACCACTGATGCGGGGGAGCTATCTAAAAAAGCTGGATATAACCGTGGATGACCTTACCATGGAGGCCAAGGAGCTTTTTGCCCTGGTGGCCAAGAAACTGTCCATTTCAACTGATAAGCTGGGACTTTTCGATTACAGGGAGTGCTTTTATTATTATGCACTGAATCAGAAGCCTTCTCTTTTCATTCACGACGTAATGCTGTATCATTATGACGGCAATCATGTGAAAAGCTTCAGACTCCGCAGGGATCAGTCCTTTACGCCACAGATAGTACATCTGGACCAGCGGGAGATAGGTCCGCTTTTGGATAATCTGGATGAAGCCTTTGCCTCTGTAGTCACAGGCGATATGCAGGGCGAGTATATATCGTCAGTATTCCTTACCGGTGATGGTTTTGACGGGGACTGGCTGAAAAAGTCCCTTGCAGTACTGTGCAAAGATCGCAGGGTATTCTTGGGAAAGAATCTTTTTTCAAAGGGTGCCTGCTATGCCGGGATGGTACGTGACGGCAAAAAGGATTGGCCGTTTTTATTCATAGGGGATCATGAGCTCAAGGTCAACGTATCCCTTAAGGTTTTGGACTTAAATGAGATGAAGTTCATTACCCTTTTATCCGCCGGTGACAACTGGTTTGACGTAAAGGGAGAATGTGAGGTGATCCTCGACGGTACCCGTGAGGTGGAGCTTTGGATCCAGCGTCCTGACAGCCGCCAGGCCACGGTGGAGCTTTTGGAGCTTCACGATCTGCCCGACAGAGAGAACCGTACCACGAGGCTTAGAATTCTGGTAGAGCCGGTTTCCGACAGGGATCTTAAGATCACCATCCGGGACTTGGGCTTCGGCGAGCTGGTGCTCTCAAGCGGCAAGGTCTGGGAACACGACATACACGTTAGTCTGGAGGATGGCATATGGGCGAACTGATATATTGCAGGCATCCTATTGCCGCGAATCCTCTTTACATCGAGGATTCGTCCCACAACATATATTCCCTGGAGGAGCTGTCGTATTACATCCGTCAGAATCCTTATCTGGTCACCAGGTCACTTATGTCACAGGAACTGTGCGACTGGATCAGGGATGATCTGCATGACGAGGAGCTTTCCGAGACTCTTTCCTTTGCCCTGAATGAAAATGCGCCCCTGTACCTTTTTGTCACAAGGCTTTTATCAGGCTGCGGATATCTTACCACCAGGGAGATTAAGGAGACCATTGATGTCATTGAAAAGCTGGAGAGCCTTTCGGATGATGAGAGGAAAAAGGTTCGGGCGGATGAGCTTTTAAGATCCCAAAAGCTTATAGATGCCATATATGCCTATGACAACATCCTTTCCGGCAGTGACGATCTGCCTGACTCTCTTGTTGCGGATATCTACCATAACAAGGGCTGTGCCTATTCATGGCTCATGTTTTTCGAGGAGGCCTCGGAGGATTATGAAAAGGCCTTTGTCAAAAACAAGAGCATTGATTCGCTTACGGGCATGCTTTTTTCGGCGGCCCTTATGGAGGATGACAGCCGCTTTAAGCTTTTGGCTGAAAAGTACCATATCCCCGAGGCCAGACAATCTGAGATCCTTGGGGAGATAGAGCGTCTTGGCACATCATCTGAGGTGAATGAGTTTGAAACTAAGCTTAAAAGATTAAGGTCCGATTACAGTGACCAGAGCGCCTATATGGAGCAGCTTTTGTATATTATTTCGGGTTTTACCGATGACTATAAGAGGATAAGCAGAAGTTGAGTTTTTTTAAGAAGAAGAGCAAAAAGAAAGAAGAACTGGATGCTTCCTTTGACAGGGTACTAAAGGAGATACAGGGCATAGATGAGTGGGACAACCCACAGAAGATTGTGCATTATATTTTAGACTCCTGTGAGCAGATAATCGCTCTTACCAAGCAGATCCAGGCCCAGGATGCTGAGATCAGTGTCCTTACACATTACATGGAGGACATCAACACCATAAGGAATCTGCCCAAGGCCAAAAAGGATGATCTGTATATAGTGGCAAAAAACATCGAAGATCTGGACAGGTCCCGCAAGAATTATGAGGGATCATCTCCTCCGCTAAGTGACGAGCAGTATATGATGATAGCCGAGGATGACGAGAGGATACCGGATGTCATCAAGCGTATGCAGGACAACGAGCTCTATCAGTCCCGTGAAGCCAAGACCATGCATGATCTTGAGGCGACGAAAAGCGAGTACGAGATAGAGAGGGATCAGATAGCATCCTCCAATAGGCTCATAAAAAGGATAACGGCCCTTATGGCCATAACCTTTATGTCATTTTTGATCCTGTTTTTCATCCTAAGGCAAAATGTCAGTGTAGATATTTCCGGATATCTCATGGTGCTTTTGTTTGCCACGGCCATGGGAGTGTTTATCATTTTTCTCAGGGGCTCCCATAACAGAAAGAGGAACCGTGAGCTGATACGCTCCACCAATAAGACCATTTCTGCCCTCAATGTGGTGAGGATGAAATATGCCAATGTCACCCGTGCTATTACCTTTGAGCAGGAAAAGTATGGTGTGGCCACGGCTGCGGAGCTCAACTATCTATGGGACAGATATACCCAGATGGTCAGGGCAAAGGAGCAGTACGCCAGGGACAATGATGACTATGATTACTTCATGGCCAGGCTTATGAGGCTTTTGGACAAGATCAGTCTCTATGACAAAAAGGTCTGGAAGAATCAGGTGGCGGCCATAGCCCATGAGGATGTTATGGACAGGCTCTATCACAATCTGAATGTCAGGAGAAAAAAGGTGATGGCTTCCAAAGATGAGAACCTCAATGCTGTCAAAAGTGAGCGCATAGAGATAGACCGGATGATGAAGGAGCATAATTACTACACTCCCGAGGTCATGGAGATCATCACCTCCGTAGACAGGATCTGCGGCATCAGCATGGCAGACCTCAGGTAACAGATCTATCATCCCGGAGCTTTTTATTCTGTCATCCTGAGCGAAGCGAAGGATCTAATCACAAGAAAGGAATAACGAAAAAATGAAGATCAGAACCAGATACGCACCCTCCCCTACAGGGCGCATGCACGTTGGAAACCTAAGGACAGCACTTTACGCATATCTTATTGCCAAGCATGAAGGCGGCGATTTTATCCTCCGCATAGAGGACACTGACCGTGAGCGCTATGTAGATGAGGCGGAGGAGATAATCTACCGTACCATGGAGGCTGCGGGTCTTTCCTATGACGAAGGACCCGACAAGGATGGTGGCGTGGGCCCCTATGTACAAAGTGAGCGCCAGGCTGCCGGCATCTATATGGAGTATGCAAAAAAGCTGATTGAAAAGGGCGAGGCATATTACTGCTTCTGTGACGAAGAGCGACTTGCTTCTCTGGCACAGACCACCGATGATGAGGGCAAGACCTACACCATCTACGACAAGCACTGCCTGTCCCTGTCACCCGAGGAGGTACAAAGGAATCTTGATGAGGGTAAGCCCTTTGTCATCAGGCAGAACAATCCCAGAGAGGGCGTGACATCCTTTGATGATGAGATCTACGGTCACATCGAGGTGGACAATGCTGAGCTTGACGATATGATACTTATCAAGTCAGACGGCTATCCCACCTACAATTTTGCCAATGTTGTTGACGACCATCTCATGGGTATCACCCATGTGGTCCGCGGTAATGAATATCTTTCATCCTCACCAAAGTACAACCGCCTTTATGAGGCTTTTGGATGGGAGATACCCACCTACATCCATTGTCCTCTGATCACTGATGAGGAGCATAAAAAGCTCTCCAAACGCAGCGGGCATTCTTCCTTTGAGGATCTTACGGAGGCAGGCTTTTTACCTGAGACGGTGGTGAATTTTGTGGCGCTTTTGGGCTGGAGTCCTGCTGACAACCAGGAGATAATGAGCCTTGATGAGCTGGTGAAGTCCTTTGACTATCGACACATCAACAAATCACCGGCTGTCTTTGACATGACCAAGCTCCGCTGGATGAACGGGGAATATGTCCATGCACTGGATGCCGACAGGTTTTACGAGCTGGCAGAGCCCACTCTAAAGGAGGCCATCCACCGCGACGTGGATCTTCACCGTGTGGCAGGTATGGTGCAGTCCCGTATCGAGCTTTTCTCCGACATACCGGAAATGGTGGACTTTATCGATGCTGTGCCTGAGTATGAGACATCCATGTACGTACACAAGAAGATGAAGACCAATGAGGAGAATTCACTGACGCTTCTAAAAGAGGTGCTGCCTCTTTTGGAGGGTGCCGACGATTACAGTAATGATGCGCTTTTTGCACTGCTTAAGGCCTTTGCCGATGAGCATGAGTACAAGACCGGCTACGTTATGTGGCCCATCCGTACTGCACTTTCCGGCAAGCCCATGACCCCCGCTGGTGCCACAGAGCTTCTGGAGCTTTTCGGCAAGACGGAGTCATTAAGCCGACTTAATGCTGCTATATCAAAGTTATCGTAATTGAGGTCAGACGGGAGAAGAAACATTTTTCGACCGGATGACAGACAATCAAGCAAAGAATGTACGTCTGTGGATAGAGAGTAGGAAGGACGTTTTTTGCTTGACGAATATCAAAAGCGGGCCGTGGAGCACATGGACGGTCCGTGTCTTGTAATAGCCGGTCCCGGCTCAGGCAAGACAAAATGTATAGTGGAAAGGGTTTTTAATCTCATTAGAAACGGCGTCCCCGGCAAAAAGATCCTGGTGATCACCTTCACCAGGGAGGCTGCCGGGGAGATGGAGATGCGTTATCTCAAGGATAACGGCAGAGCCGGAGTGCATTTTTGCACCTTTCACAGTCTGTACTATCACATCCTAAAGGACAGATATGGTGCAGACGCCGTCACCCCCAGATCTGACAAGGAAAAAGCATTCTTTTATGACAGCCTTGAAAGGCGGGTAATGGAGCTTTTCGAAAAAGAACCGGCTGCTTTGAATAAGTGGCAGGATAGTTTTTCGTACGTTCTTGTGGATGAATATCAGGATATCAACGAAGGCCAGTTTAAGTTCCTTTTGGCCATAACCGAAGATAAGAAAAATCTGTATGCCGTCGGCGATGACGACCAGTCCATCTATTCCTTCCGGGGAAGCAACCCAAGACTTATGCTTGATTTTAACAGCTATTTCCCCGATTCCGAGACCATCATCCTTTTAAACAATTACCGCAGCTGCCGCCGTATAGTGGAAGCCTCCAAAGAGCTGATCCAACACAATGAGATTAGGTATAAAAAGGACGTAAAAGCCTATAAGGACAGCTACGGCAGGCTTTCCTGTATCAGACTGCCGGATGATATGACAGAGTGCGAATATATCGTGTCGGAGATAAAGAGCATACTTGGATCACATTCCGATATGACCATAGGCGTGCTTTTTAGAAACCGGTTTCAGGGCGCCCTGATAAAGGAAATGCTGATCATGGAGCAGATCCCTTTTTACACAAAGGAAAAGCTGCCCTCCATAAGGAACAGCTTTGTCTTTCTGGATCTTTGCGCTATGCTTAGGATAGCATATGAAAAGGGAACAAACGAGGATATGATCCGGACTGAAAAGATATTCGGAAGCGAGAGGGCAAGACATACGGGTATCGCAGGCCGGCTTTCTCCCTATGCGGCCATAAATTATCTCATCGTGGGTGCAGGGTACAAAAAACATCTTCACAGGGTCGCAAAGGGCAATGCTTTGTATGAACAGGAGCTTTTAAGGAATCTGGATAATATTAAGCAGATCTTTTCTGGTATAAGGACCAGGGAGGCATTCTTTGAAATGACGGATGAAAAGGAAGAAGAGAGCAACTGCCCCGACAGCAGGGTGGGGCTATATACCTTTCACGGGTCAAAGGGACTGGAGTTTGACTATGTATTCATTCCTGACGTAAACGAGGGGATCATGCCCTCGACGAAGGCAGGGGATGAGGGCTTGGAGGAGGAGAGGCGTATGTTCTATGTGGCCATGACAAGGGCGAAAAAAAGCCTCACTCTCATCACCGTGGATCATAGAAACGGTAAGAAAATGTACCCCTCCCGGTTCATTGCGGAAACGAAAAAAATATAATTGGTTTCTTATCTAAAATAGCCTAAAAAAGATTGAAAAAAAGTTAACAATCGGATATATTAGGAATAGTTCGATTTTTTACAGAATGGAGGGAAAAAGATGAGTAGTGGAAACGAAGGTTTGGCTACAACAAGACTGACATCTCTATTAGACGAGAACAGCTTTGTGGAACTGTCTTCCGGTGTTACTGCCAGGAGTACTGATTTTAATCAGGATCCCAAGGAGGTACCCGGTGACGGAGTAGTGACAGGATACGGACTTATTGATGAGCGTCTTGTTTTTGTTTACAGCCAGGATCCCGGAGCACTTGCAGGCACCATTGGTGAGATGCATGCGAGAAAGATCCGCGATGTGTATGACAAGGCAATGAAGATGAGGGCACCTATCATCGGGCTTATCGATTGTGGAGGTGTGAGACTTACGGAGTCATTTGATTCTACCGAGAGTATCGGCCAGATCCTCAATGCTTCCGTAGAGGCTGCAGGTGTTATCCCCCAGATTACGGCAGTTATGGGCCGTTGCGGCGGAGGCATGGCAGTTTTGAATTCCCTTTCCGATTTTTCATTTATGAAAAAGGAAGCGGAGCTTTTTGTTAATTCTCCCGATGCCATCGAGGGTAATCACTCCGGCAAGGAGAATACGGCATCAGCCGATTTCCAGTTTAAGGCAGGAAATGTTGACTTCATCGGTTCCGAGGATGATATCATGGACAGCATCCGTCAGCTTGTGGGCGTTCTTCCTTCAGCAGGCGGAGAGGGCGGCTTCATGGATGAGTTCTCAGATGATATCAACCGTGCTTCTGTTGACCTTGACTCCAAGCGTGACAAGGTGGCTGATATCGCAGCTGAGCTTTCCGATGATCACCTTTTCATCGAGACCAAGGCGGGCTTTACAGGCTGCATGACCACCGGCTTTATCCAGCTTATGGGTACTACCGTGGGTGTCATTGGTAATGAAAAGGATTCCCTTTGCGCATTAGGCTGTGCAAAGGCAGCTGATTTTGTCAGATTCTTAGATGCATTTGACATCCCTCTTTTATCACTTACTAATGTTAACGGATACAAGGCAAGCGTATTCAACGAGGAGAGACTTCCCCGCGCACTTGCCAAGATGGTTTCCGCCATTGCGGAGGCAGATATCCCCAAGATCAATCTCATCACGCGTCAGGCAGGCTCCACTGCTTACCTTATGATGAATTCCAAGGCTATAGGCGCAGACCTTACCTATGCTTTCCCTGATGCGGATGTGTCTGTTATGGATCCCGCCCTTGCAGGTGCTATCATCGCCGGTGATTCCGGAGATGCTTCTGCCGCAGCAGATGAGTATGCTGCTTCCCAGGCAGGACTTCCCAACGCACTTCGCCGTGGTATGGTGGATCGTGTTGTTGATTTTGCGGATGCCAGGAAATATCTCATTGCAGGATTTGATATGCTTTTTGAAAAGGATATGTATATTTACAAAAAGCACGGTACAAAGTAGAGGGGGCGCATATGAAAAAGAAGATTATATTTTTCACCTGCTGTATCCTTGCTATGTTTTTGCTGGTAGCCTGCGGTGGTGCCAAGGTCGAAGAGGAGATGTACGGCAATATGACTGTCTCAGACCTTGAGGATCGCGCCACAGGACTTGCGGATGAGCTTACAGCCATGAGTGCTCAGGATGTTTTACAGGCCCAGCTTTACTATTCCATGTACGGCTCCCAGGAAGAGAACGGAGAGATGTTTTCCGGTCTTTTGGATGACTGGACCGAGGTGGTAGCCACCTGCGGAGAGTTCCAGGGATATGGTGATTTTACAGTAGAAAAAAGCGGCAAGACAGTCACATGCAAGCTGCCCATCAATTATTCAAAGCGTAATGCGGAGCTGGTATTTGTATACAATGCCCACAGTATGGAGCTTACCGCTGTTAACGCCAACATGATCTACACCATTGGTGAGACCATGCAAAAGGCCGGACTTAATACGGTAATGGGAATAGGGGTCGTGTTCGTGATCCTGGTTCTTATCAGTATTTTGATCAGCGGCTTCAAGATCATTCCTGCACTTGAGAAGAGCTTTGCTAAGAAGGATGAGGTCGTGGCGGCTTCACCCGAGAACTTAGAGCAGATCAGGGCAGAAGAGGCTTCAGAGGACGAGGGCGAGCTTATTGCGGTCATCGCAGCCGCCATCGCAGCAAGTACAGGTACATCAACAGATTCCTTCGTGGTTCGCTCCATCAGAAGGATATAAGGAGGATAAAAAATGAAAAACTATACTATTACAGTTAACGGAACCGCATATGATGTTACGGTTGAGGAAAAGGGAGGCTCATCCTCACAGGCAGCACCTGCACCCGTTGCAAAAGCTGCTCCCAAGAAGGCAGCTGCACCCGCAGCAGGAGGATCAGGCTCTGTTAAGATCGAGGCAGGCGCAGCAGGTAAGGTATTCAAGATAGCTGCACAGGCCGGAGCCAATGTTAAAAAGGGTGATACAGTGGTAGTACTCGAGGTTATGAAGATGGAGACTCCCGTTGTTGCACCTTGTGACGGTGTTGTTAAGAGCATCAACGTTCAGGAGGGAACTTCCATAGAGGCAGGTACACTTCTTGCTACTATGGACGAAGCATAAGATTTAGGAGGAGCATTTTATGAGTTATGTTGCGGAGACAATGGGCAATCTCCTCCACCAGACGGCGTTTTTCAACCTGACAGTTGGTAACTACATCATGATCCTTGTGGCCTGCGTATTTTTGTATCTGGCCATCGCCAAGGGTTATGAGCCGTTGCTTTTGGTTCCCATTGCATTTGGTATGTTGCTGGTTAATATCTATCCTGATATTATGGCATCACCCGAGGAGACCAGTAACGGAGTTGGAGGACTCCTGTATTACTTCTTCTCGTTGGACGAGTGGTCTATCTTACCCTCGCTGATTTTCCTTGGGGTGGGAGCGATGACGGACTTTGGTCCCCTTATTGCGAACCCTATCAGCTTCCTTTTGGGAGCTGCAGCTCAGGTAGGTATCTTTACGGCTTATCTTTTGGCTATACTTTTAGGCTTCAATGATGAGGCTGCTGCAGCAGTTTCCATCATCGGCGGTGCTGACGGTCCTACATCTATTTTCCTGGCAGGTAAGTTGGGACAGAGTCAGCTTATGGGCCCCATTGCAGTGGCTGCTTATTCTTATATGTCACTGGTGCCCATCATCCAGCCACCCATTATGAAGCTTTTCACTACCAAGGAGGAGCGTGCCATCAAGATGGAGAACTTAAGACCGGTTTCCAAGCTTGAGCGCATTCTTTTCCCTATCATCGTTACCATAGTTGTCTGCCTGCTTCTTCCCACTACGGCACCCCTTGTTGGTATGCTGATGCTGGGCAATCTCTTCCGTGAGTCGGGAGTGGTAAGACAGCTTACGGATACAGCCAGCAATGCGCTTATGTACATCGTTGTTATCCTGCTTGGTACATCGGTAGGCGCTTCCACCAGTGCGGAGGCCTTCCTTAATGTCACTACCCTTAAGATCGTGGCTTTGGGACTTGTGGCTTTTGCCTTTGGTACCGCGGGAGGCGTGCTTTTCGGCAAGCTTTTATGTCATCTGACCCACGGCAAGATCAATCCTCTTATCGGATCTGCCGGTGTGTCTGCGGTGCCTATGGCGGCTCGTGTATCCCAGAAGGTTGGTGCCGAGGAGGATCCTACCAACTTCCTGCTCATGCATGCCATGGGACCTAACGTTGCCGGAGTTATCGGTACTGCAGTAGCAGCGGGTATGTTCATGGCCATGTTCGGTGTCTAAGCCCACGGCTTATCCACCGAACAAGATCCTTCGCTTCGCTCAGGATGACAAAGTGAACGATAAAAATATGTCATTCTGAGGAACGAAGTGACGAAGAATCTTTTATCTATAGATCATATGAAAGGAGAACACTAATGGGTGTTAAGATAACAGAAACAGTTTTGCGCGATGCACATCAGTCTCTTATTGCTACCCGCATGACTACCGAGCAGATGCTGCCCATCGTGGACAAGATGGACCAGGTTGGTTATAACGCAGTAGAGTGCTGGGGTGGTGCTA
>CAMOFS010000014.1 GCA_946613735.1 uncultured Lachnospiraceae bacterium
GGCATTTTTCGAGCGAAAGTACCCTCATTAATATTTACTTCTTAGGTAACTCTATAACCGGTTTTTTGGACGGTCTGTAAAGGATGATCTTTTTGCCGATGACACGGACCACGTCGGAGTGGGTGCGCTCGGCAACAAGCTGTGCTATCTCATGGGGATCGTCCATGCAGTTTTTTAGAACCGATATTTTTATAAGCTCCCTTTTTTCAAGGACTGCATCGATGCCTTCTATGAACTCCGGGGTAATAGAGTTCTTACCACACTGGTATACGGGATCGATGCCGTTAGCCATTGAGGATAAAAATGCTCTTTGTTTGTTTGTAATCATAGTCACCTCTGTTTACGATAGTTCAAAATCACATTCTTGATTGTTCGTGATCACCTTCGTGCGATTTTCTATTCATAGTATTCAAACACCAGGCCGTACATGCGGACAGTATCGCCTTCTTTAATGCCTTTTTTCTTCATCTCTGCCTCTATTCCCTGCTCACGGATAAACTTCTGGAAGAATAAAAAGCCCTTTTCAGATTCAAGATTGGTGTAGCCAAGCATCTTCTCGATCTTGGGACCACAAACCACATACTCACCGTCGGAATTGATCTCTACGGTGTAGGCCTCATCCTCGAAAACATGCTCCTTGGGATCGTATTCCTGCTCATATATAGTGGGTGCATCATCGCACTCAGCCAAAAGAACCATGATCTGGTGTACCAGTTCGTCAACACCCTCGCCGCTAACAGCCGAAAGAGGAAGTACCCTGACGTTGTCTGTCTCATACTCATCCTTAATTCGCTTAAGGATATCATCTGCCTCATCTGGACAGGCATCCAGCTTGTTGGCACAGATGATCTGAGGCTTTTCAAGCAGCTTGTCACTGTACTTGGCCAGCTCGTTTTTAATGGCTGCGATATCCTCTATGGGATCACGTCCCTCTACGGAAGCAGCATCCACCATATGAACCAGTACCTTGGTGCGCTCGATATGACGCAAAAACTCGTGCCCCAGGCCCACTCCTTCTGAAGCACCCTCAATGAGTCCGGGTATGTCAGCCATAACAAAACCGTTACCATCGCCGGCATCCACCACTCCCAAAATAGGATGAAGGGTGGTAAAAGGATAACTGGCGATCTCAGGCTTGGCGTTGGACAACCTTGACAAAAGTGTGGACTTACCGGCATTGGGGAAGCCTACCAGACCCACGTCTGCCAAAACCTTGAGCTCCAAAAGAACCTCTATCTCAATACCCTCGCCACCGGGCTGGGCATATTTCGGCGCCTGCATGGTGGAGGTGGCGTAATGCTGGTTGCCCAGGCCGCCTCTTCCGCCCTCCAATACCACCACATGGGTATTCTCTCCGGACATATCGGCTATCACCTTGCCGCTTTTGGCTTCCTTGATAACCGTGCCCTCAGGCACCTTCAATATGAGATCCTCACCATTTTTGCCGTGGCAGTTTCTCTTTTTTCCTTCTTCTCCCGGAGTAGCTGCAAACTTTCTTCTGTGTCTGTAATCGGAAAGTGTGCTGGCTCCCTTGTCTATCTCAAAGACAACGTCACCGCCCTTTCCTCCGTCGCCACCGTCAGGGCCGCCATTGGGCACATATTTTTCCCTGCGAAAGCTTACATGACCGTCTCCGCCCTTCCCGGACTTTATAATAATCTTCGCTCTATCTGCAAACATAATTTACCTCAGTGAGGGAAAACGCGAGAAGAAATGCTGCTGACGTAGGCGGACGTTTGGGAGTGTCGTCAAAATCTTTGATTTTGGTAACGACACCCCCGTGATAGCAGCCCACGAAGCGAAGCTGAGTGGATTGCTGCGAACCACGAGGTCGCCGGTCGAAGCATTTTTCGAACGTTTTCCCGGAGTAGTAAAAAAACCCGGTACTTATTAAGCACCGGGTTAAGTCCAAAGTTTACGCTTCCTTGGGATATACAGAAGCCTGCTTCCTGTCGCGGCCGAGGCGCTCAAAACGAAGAACTCCGTCAACCTTTGCGTAGAGGGTATCATCTCCACCCTTGCCTACGTTAACTCCCGGATGGATCCTGGTGCCGCGCTGTCTGTAGATGATGCTGCCGGCTGTGATGAACTGGCCGTCTGCACGCTTTGCGCCAAGTCTCTTTGACTCGGAATCACGGCCGTTTTTAGTGGAACCCATTCCTTTTTTATGTGCGAAATATTGAAGGTTTAACTGTAACATTTCCTATACCTCCTTAATGGTAAGAGTGACATACTCACTCCCGTACTGTTTCTCTGTTTCTTTGAGTCCAAATATCATGGAATCCATAAGAAGTTGTCCATCATGTGATAAACCATGAGGATAGCTCCTGTCTATGACTCCCGGACTGACTTCATTATCGATATGATCATCACCGGCAATAACCTCTATGGAATTAAGAGTATTGATAAAAAGCATGCTCACCGCTGCACATACTATATCACTGCCATGATCAGCAAAACCCGCATGTCCTTTTGATGAAACCCTTTTTACACCTTCCGGATCCTGATATATCGTGATGCTTATCATATATTAAGCGTTGATCTTTTCTATCTTAACCTGTGTGAAGGCCTGTCTGTGACCGTTCTTCTTGTGATAACCCTTTTTAGGCTTATACTTATAAACGATAACCTTCTTACCTCTGCCGTTCCTTACTACAGATGCATCAACTGTAGCGCTTGATACAGCATCGCCTACCTTGAGCTCGTCACCGCCTACTGCGATAACCTGATCAAAAACTACTTTTTCTCCTTCGTTGGCAGAAAGCTTCTCAACATTAACGATATCACCCTCGGATACCTTGTACTGCTTACCGCCTGTTGCAATAATTGCGTACATATATCGTACCTCCTATTTAATTTTCCGCCGGATATGGTGTGAAGCCAAGCAAAAGGCTCCCCTTAACAAAACCTGACCGTGCGCAACCTACAGTATATTATCACAGATAATCTCCTGCGTCAACAACAATATTTTTTATTTGATAGTTAATACAAGACGATTGCAAAAATCCTTATCGTCCATTTCCTCGTAGCTCATATCCGTAACCTTGGATCTGATGATCTTAAGTCCAATCTCATTTTCGTTTTCAAGTACGTTCCTCTTTAGACCTGCATAATCAAAAGTCATGGTAACGCTGTCTAAAGCAGCCGAATACTCAATGTGTGACTTTACATCCACTGAATCCGGGATGTCGTAGGCATCCTTCATTATAAGACCTACAGTCTCCTCAAACACAAGCCGCATCTTCTTACCTGTTGCAGAGATCACATTATTCCTGTTGCAATAATCATCCAGCTTTTTGATCACATCAACTGCATTGTAGTCCGGAGTATTAATATCGATCTCAAGGATCTTAAGCTTTTTAATAAATCGTTTGGTATTCTCACGCTGGGGATTGTCAAAAATCTGCTCCGGCGTGCCATCCTCATAGATACCGCCCTCATCCATATAAAAGACCCTGTTGCAAATGGCACGGGCGAAGTTCATCTCATGAGTAACTATGATAAGCGTCTTACCGGTCTGCGACAGATCTTTGATCACAGACTGGACCTCGCCCACCATAGTAGGATCAAGGGCGCTGGTAGGCTCATCAAAAAGAATGATATCCGGATCCATAGCCAGTGTCCTGGCAATGGCTATACGCTGCTTCTGTCCACCTGAGAGCTCATCGGGATAGTTGAAATACTTATCTGCCAGCCCTACCATCTCTAAAAGCTCCATGGCCCGGTCAGCCGCCTCCTGCTTGCTCTTGCCCAAAAGCTCCACGGGTGCAAACATTATATTTTCTATAACGGTAAGATGCTCAAAGAGATTAAAAGCCTGGAACACCATACCCATCTTACGCCTGACGATACTAAGATCAGTAGCGGGATCAGTAACATCCACCCCGTTAACCCAGATCTTTCCGGAGGTGGGAGTATCAAGTCTGTTAATGCAGCGCATCAGGGTACTCTTACCTGTTCCCGAAGGTCCTATAATGGAGATCACATCTCCGTCGTTTATCTCAACATTAACATCCTTCAGGGGTGTGGCATTATCGTATTCTTTCCTGAGATGTTCAATTTTTATCATTTATACGCACTCCTTTCAGGATATTTTCCTTCTTGCGGCTTTTTGTGTCGATATTTACCTCCAGCTTGCTGACAAAAATACCTATGAGTGCTTCCAGCACAAAGTATATCACTGTCACCGCGATCAGAGGGAAAAATGCCTCATAGGTACGACTTCTGACAATATCGCCCATTTTTGTCAGATCCTGGACCGCGATATAACCCACGATGGCAGTGGCCTTTATCAGATCAACGATCTGGCTCTTGTATGAAGGCATTACCAGAGGCAGAGCCTGCGGCAGGATAATCTTGAAAAATGTCCTGTTTTCAGTAAAGCCCAAAGCCCAGGCAGCCTCATACTGTCCGTGACTGATGGCACCCACACCTGTCTCCAGCATGCCAAAAACAGCCGCACCGAAGGTAAGTGTAAAACCAATCACTGCCACTGCCACGCCGCTAATGGCAAATGAAGCAAAGATAATATAATACAGTATCATAAGAAGTACCACCATGGGCATACCCTGTACCAGCCACAGGCAAAAACCGGTAATGGTCCGGGCCACAGGGTTATTCTTTCTGCACATCATATATACCGCAAAGCCCAAGGCTGTCCCCAATATCACGGAAAGCACTGTGATGAGCAGCGTGTTTATGATACCCTCTATAAAAAGCTTATATCTGTCCTCACGGATAAAGGTCTTTTCAAAGCTTGAATTTATGCCTTCAAGGAAACCGGCTCCACCGGCCATCTCGGAAGCATCCTTTCTAACACCAAGCACCACTCCGCCGGAATAATTAGGATCGGAAAAAAGCACGCTTTCCGCACGTTCCGTTGTGATGGTAAGTCCAGATCCGGCGAAGTCACATTTTTTTGACTGGACTGCGGGAAGTACAGCATCCAGGCTCATGTTCCTTATCTCCAGACCATAGCCGTATTCCTCGCAAAAACCGATGGCTATGTCAACATCATAGCCCACTATCTCATCGCCCCTCACATATTCAAATGGCATGTAGGTGGCGTCGGTAGCCATGACCAGCTTACCATTTGTGGAAGGCAAAGCGTTCACATCCGGTATTTCCTTTTGGGACTCATCACTGCCGAACCATTTCTCTTCCATTGCAAGAAGTGTGCCGTCATCCCGAAGCTTTGCAAGATATTCATTGAATTGCGCGCAGAGTGTCTGGCCCTTTTTATCCTTGGAAAAGCCATAGGCAAAATCAAAAGTGTCCAGATATTCCGGAACATAGGTGAGCTTATCATTCTCACCCATGATGTATCTCATAACCGGCTCGTCCGCGGGAAAAGCATCAATCTTGTCAGTTTCCAGCGCGATAAGAAGATCTGTCTGATTATTATACCAAGAGGTCTTTGCATCAGGCAGTTTATCCTCCACCATATCTCCAAAGTTGGAACCTGTGGGGATGCCTATGCGACTGGTATTAAGATCCGCAAGGGATGAATACTCACCCTTGGGTATATTATCAGAGTCTGCAGCGGCGGCACAAACCGTCACGGCCTGTGAAAGCATCATAACCTCCAACACTGTCAGAAGACATTTTTTAATAATTCTTTTTTCCATTCTTCCTGTTTCCTTTTCTATGGTTTATAACGGACTGATGTCGGGGTACTCTCCCCCCAAAAGCTCAAGTCTCGAAAGTGTGTATAAAAGCTTTTTGGGATCTATTTCTGTATACTCGTAAAATGCTCCCATAAAAAGTTCCGGCTTGATATTCTCAGTGCTTCCGCAGGGCAATGTGATCAAAACATCTCCCTTATCATAGACACATTCATATATCAAAGGCTTAAGATCAATCTTTCGCTCGCTTTTTTTAGTCTTTTTTGTGATCAAAATCTCATCAAGATAGTTGTAAAAGCCAACGACTGCATAGGCGGGATCAAAAGCATATTCATGCTTTTTAAAGCTGATCCTGTATTCTGCCGCAGTAACAGAGGCCATACAGTTTGGCGTCTTCTCCGGAAGTGTCCTTGCATCAACGACCCTCATGCCCTCTACCATAACAGCATCCAGTCTGTCTCTTAGATCATATGGATCGATAGGCTCCACCATCTCCATGTCGAAATACTCTCCGTATCCCTCCACGCCAACGGAAAGAGGCGCGGCGAAGCTAAGAAGCTGGTGGGGATTGAAGCCCTCACTGTAAGCCACCGGCAGATCGGCTCTTTTTATGGCCTTTTGAAAAAATCTCAGCACGTCCAGATGTCCCAAAAATTTCATGCAGCCGGTCTTTTTGTATTTGATCCTGTATTTTATACTACCTTCCATAAATAATTCCTTATAGATTCTTCGCTTCGCTCAGAATGACAGGGATAAGCTTCGCTCAGAATGACAGAGATAAGCTTAGCTCAGGATGACAGAGATAAGCTTCGCTCAGAATGACAGGGACTAGCTTTGTCATTCTGAGGGCAAAGCCCGAAGAATCTTATTTTATACAAACTCCTGTATTGAAAACCTTACTGCCGCAGCCGGCGCAGCCATCCTTACAGTTTTTGGTGACTTTGGCGGCTTTGGCATTCTCCCATTCGCGGAGCAAAAAGCTCTTATTTACCTTGCAGTCAATAAAGTCCCAGGGGAAAAGCTCATCGTCAGGGCGCTCACGCATAATGTAGAAATCGCCGTCGATACCGCAGTCCGAAAAAGCCTGTTCCCATTTTGAAAGGTCAAAGAATTCTCCCCAAGCATCAAAAAGGCAGCCTGACTCATAGGCCTTAAGGATGACCTGGGATATCTTCCTGTCGCCCCTGGCAAAGATCCCTTCCAAAACAGTAACATCAGCCTGATGCCACTGGTACTTAAGGCTCTTTTTATTGAGCATCTCCTTCATGTGATCGTTGACTATCTTGGCCCGATGGAGATACTCTTCCTTGGGATACATCCTGGCCCACTGGAAGGGAGTAAAGGGCTTGGGTACAAAAAATGAAGTGCTCATGGTAACCTGACAGCGTCCCTGACGGACATCCTTGGGGATGGTATCATAATAGAGCATGGCAATCTCGTCACCCAGCTCAGGGATGGCACGCATATCCTCCTCGGTCTCTGTGGGAAGGCCAAGCATGAAATACAGCTTTACCTTGTTCCAGCCGCCCAAAAAGGCCTCTCTGGAGCCATTTATTATATCATCATGGGATAGTCCCTTATTGATAACATCTCTCATCCTCTGACTTCCGGCCTCCGGAGCAAAGGTGATACTGGACTTCCTCACATCCTGGACCTTTTTCATCACATCCAGAGAAAAGTTGTCTATCCTAAGTGATGGCAGGGAGATGTTTACCTTTTGTTCATCACATTTTTCGATCAGATTATCCAAAAGCTCGGGAAGATGACTGTAATCACTGGAGCTTAGGGATGAAAGGGATATCTCCTCATGTCCGCTGTTTTTAAGCATCTCGTTGGCATATCCCAAAAGCACCGAAAGGTCTCTCTCCCGCTTGGGTCTGTATATCATCCCGGCCTGGCAAAAACGGCAGCCCCTGATACAGCCTCTCATGATCTCAAGGGTCACACGATCCTGGATGGCCTGGACATGAGGTACAACGGGCTTCATGGGATAAGCCGTATGATCCAGATCAACTACCACCTGACGTTCTACTTTTGTGGGAACATCATCATATAAGGGCTCAAATGAAGCCAGCGTACCATCGGGATTGTACTTTGGCTCATACAGCATAGGTACGTACATGCCGGGAATCTTGGAGGCCTCATGTAAAAACTCTGACCTGCTGTAGTGACCGCTATTTTTCATTTTTATATAGAGGTCAAAAAGTGCATCATAGGAGGTCTCGCCCTCACCAATATAGATAATGTCAAAAAAGTCAGCAATGGGCTCCGGATTGTAGGTACAGGGACCTCCGGACATGATAATGGGCATATCATCCGTGCGATCAGCTGCCAATAGAGGAAGCCGGGACAGATCGATAAGCTGCAGGATATTGGTGTAGCACATCTCATACTGCAGTGTCATGCCTATAAAATCAAAGTCCTTAAGCGCATCCTGGCTTTCAAGAGCAAAAAGGGGGATACCCTCCTTTTTCATAATGTCAGAAAGATCCGGCCAGGGTGAATAGACACGCTCGCACCAGATGTCGTCCCGCCTGTTGAACTGCTCATACAGTATCTGGATAGCCAGGTTGGACATGCCGATTTCATAGACATCAGGAAAACAGATAGCGTAGCGGATCGCCACGCTATCTGCGTCCTTAGCGATAGAATTAACTTCGTTACCGATATACCTGGCAGGCTTTTGGACCTGCATCAGGATATCGTCGGATAATGCTAGATTTCTCATTTAAACCTCTTAAGATTACACCGGGAATTATCGCTGCGCGAGCTCTCTGACCACGTCCTCCCAGGTGATACCTCTGTCGGCCATGAGCACCATCAGATGATACAAAAAGTCTGAAATCTCATAAACAGATTCCTCGGGGTTGGGATTCTTGGCTGCTATGATGATCTCGGAAGCTTCCTCTCCCACCTTCTTTAAGATCTTATCTAAACCCTTATCAAAAAGATAGTTGGTATAGCTGCCCTCCTTGGGATGCTCCTTGCGATCCATGATAACATCATACACATCCTCAAAGACCTTAAGGGGATTGCGCTCCACATATTCCTTTTTAACGATCTCATTGAAAAAGCAGCTGGGTGCTCCGGTATGGCAGGCGATGCCTCCAACCTGTGAGACCTTTGCCAAAAGGGTATCATAATCACAGTCAGCCGAAAGTGACTTGACATACTGGATATGTCCACTGGTAAGTCCCTTTGTCCATAGCTCATTGCGGCTGCGGCTGTAATAGGTCATCTTACCGATACGCATGGTACGATGGAAGCTCTCCTCATTCATATAAGCCATCATCAATACCTCATGGGTCTGATAATCCTGAACTATGCAGGGAACCAGTCCGTCAGGGCCGGGATTGAGGTCGCTCCATTTAAGCTTGGGCTCAAAATTATCCATCTTAATGCCACGGTCTGAAAGCACTGCCTTAAGGTTCATGATATCGGTATTGGGTGTATTGATAAATGCACCATAAATACCACGGATCTTCTCAGAAGACAAAACACCTACTATCTCATCGATATTGGCGGTATTCTGCACAAGGATATAGGGAACCTCTGTCATATTCTCAAGGCCGCTCAAAAGATCATGGTTCATGATCAAAAGCTCATGAACACACTGGTTGATCATGTCCCCGTTTTTAAATAAAAAGTCCATGGTAGTGATGGATACCAGGATCTTTTCCTGACCGAAGCGTCTTGCTGCATCCTCCATCAGATCTACCGTGTAGGGCTTTGAACCATTAAGTACCACCTCTACACAACCTGCATATAAGAGCTTCTTAACGTCCTCCAAGCGATGGATATTACCGCCGCCGCAGGTCTTAATGTCAATATTGCGGTTGATCTCACGGATCGTAAGGATATTTTTTTCATGCTCCTCATCTTCATCAGACAGATCAAAGCATATTATCTTGTCTATGCCGGTGTCATCATACATATGCGCCAGCTCCAGCGCATCCATCTTTTCTTCCGGCTTTTCCGGATCCAAAAGAGCCATACCGTCCTTGATGTACATGCTGGCTACTATATTCTTATGTTCCATTAAACTACCCTCCTATGGCTCCTAACCTTTGTTCGCCGAAAAAATCTTCCTGTGTGGACAAAAAAGCTCGGATACATACCTGATCAATTATATACTCCCCTTTGTTGACAGAACTCCGCTGATCCTTGGATCTGTCGCTGTGGCGGCATCCAGGGCACGGGCGAAGCTTTTAAACATGGCCTCTATGATGTGGTGAGTATTATCACCGGATATCTGCCTTATGTGCAGGTTCATCATGGCACTGTAGCTGATGGCATAGAAAAACTCCCTTACCATCTCGGTATCAAAATAACCTACACGCTCCATGGGAAAGCTGCCCTCAAAGCCTAAGTAAGGACGGCCGCACAGATCAACTGCACACAAGATAAGCGCATCATCCATGGGGATGATAGTGCTCCCGTAACGAGTGACCCCTTTTTTGTCACCGAGGGCCTCTGCAATCGCCTGTCCTAAGACTATTCCCACATCCTCTATGGTGTGGTGGCAGTCCACATTAATATCTCCCTTGCAACTGACCTTTAGGTCAAAGAATCCGTGTCTGGCAAAGCTTAGGAGCATATGGTCAAAAAAGCCTATCCCCGTACTGACCTCTGCCTCACCGGTACCGTCAAGGTCTAACTTTATGACTATATCTGTTTCTTTTGTTTTTCTCTTTATCTCTGATATTCTTTCCCCCATATATTTTCCTTTCAAAAACCCTTCGCTACGCTCAGGGTGACATGTAAAGTAGTGTTCATCCTGAGCCTGCAACCTCCCCTGTCATCCTGAGGGCGAAGCCCGAAGGATCTTATTCGAATCTTACTGCAATCGAATTCGCATGTGCCGTAAGTCCCTCGCACTCCGCAAAGGTCTCTATGGTCTCATGGATCTTTTCCAAAGCCTCCCTACTATATGATATTATACTCGATTTTTTGATAAAGTCATCTACTGAAAGTGCCGAAAAAAATCTTGCTGTACCATTGGTAGGTAAAACGTGGTTAGGACCTGCCATATAATCACCCAAGGGCTCCGAGGAATATGTTCCCAAAAAGATAGCTCCAGCGTGCTTAATACGGGTCATAACGGAGAAAGGATCTGCCGTTACTATCTCCAAATGCTCGGAAGCGATGGCATTTACCGCATCTATGGCAGATGACATATCTGAAGCCACGAAAAGGTGTCCGTAATTCTCCAACGACTTTGTAATGATCTCCTTCCTGGAAAGTCCCTTTACAAACTTATCTATCTCGGCTGATACCTTTTCGGCAAGATCCCTGCTTGTGGAAATAAGTATGGCGCTTGCCAGCTCATCATGTTCGGCCTGGGATAAAAGATCCGCCGCCACATATCTCGGATCAGCAGTCTCATCTGCCAGCACAAGGATCTCACTGGGTCCTGCTATGGAATCAATGCTAACATGTCCGAATACAGCTTTTTTTGCAAGAGCAACATAGATGTTGCCGGGGCCGGTGATCTTGTCCACCTTCTTTATGCTTTCAGTACCAAAGGCCATAGCAGCTATCGCCTGAGCACCGCCCACCTTGTATATAACATCCACTCCAGCCTCATGAGCTGCTACCAAAGTGGAGGCCGGTACTTTTCCGTCACCGCTACAGGGGGTACACATATAGATATTCTCCACCCCCGCCACCTTTGCCGGTACCACGTTCATAAGAACCGACGAGGGATAAGCAGCCTTGCCGCCGGGTACATATACACCCACATTTTCCATGGGTGTAACCTTTTGACCCAGGATTACGCCGTCATCAGAGCTTTCAAACCAACTATTTTGCTTTTGCTTCTCGTGAAAGCTTTTGATGTTTACTATGGCTTTTTTGATAACATCCAAAAGAGCCGGATCAGCAGTGTCATAGGCTTCCTTTATCTCATCATCGGTGACCCGGAGGTTTTCAAAAGAAAGCTCTGCCTTATCAAATTTTTTAGTATACTCAAATACCGCCTCATCGCCACGGATACGGACGTCCTCCACTATATCCTTTACTGTGGACTCGTACTCGCCGTAGCTTGTGGGCGAACGCTTAAGCATTTTTTCCAAAAGGGAGTTAATGCTGTCTTTATCAAGTTTTTCGATTACCATAATTCTTCCTTTCAAATACTCTCAATCACATTTTTAAGGTCGGTGATGATCTTCGTGATCCGTTCATTCTCCATCTTCATGGAAACCTGGTTGACCACCATCCTTGCTGAAAGGGGTGCCACCTCCTCTAAGATGGTAAGCCCGTTTTCCCTTAAGGTACTGCCGGTCTCCACTATATCAACTATAACTTCGGAAAGCCCTACTATGGGCGCTAACTCTATGGATCCGTTGAGCTTGATTATCTCAACTGTCTGTCCCTTTCTGTTGTTGAAATAGTTCTTGGCGATCCGGGGATACTTTGTGGCTACCCTGATAAGCTCCTGGTGCTTTAAGTATTCGGAAGCCTCCGGCGGACCACACACACACATCCTGCAGGCTCCAAAACCAAGGTCTAAGACCTCGTAGATATTCCTGCCCTCTTCAAGGATGGTATCCTCGCCGACTATGCCTATGTCAGCCGCACCATATTCAACATAGGTGGGAACATCGGGACCCTTTGCCAAAAAGAAACGTATCTTATGCTCTTCATTTACAAAGATTAGCTTTCTGGTATCCTTGTCCTTCATCTCATCGGCAAAGATACCGATCTTTTCAAAGTATTCCATTGCTTTTTTAGCAAGTCTTCCCTTGCCCAAGGCAACGGTAAGATAACGGTCTTCTTTTTTTGTCTCCTTATCATGTCCCTGGCCGGTATCAGCCATCACAAGGATATCTACTGATACAGCAAAGCCTACAGCACAGGCATCCTTGCCGAAATATCCCAAAAGCTTGTCATAACGCCCGCC
>CAMOFS010000015.1 GCA_946613735.1 uncultured Lachnospiraceae bacterium
TCTCGGATTCCATGCCCACCAGGGCCGCTATCCTGGTTCCAAAGACATCCTCCAGGTCCTTAAGGGTACGTGGTGTGTCCTCCACTACATCATGGAGGGCTGCAGCGGCGATGACCTCCGGATCATCGCACAGGTTCTTGCATATCATCATGACCTGCATGGGATGAACAATATACGGCAGGCCGCTCCCCTTTCTGAAAGTTCCCTTGTGTGCATCTGCTGCGTATCTGATGGCCTTCTCCTCCACCAGTCTTTTGGTCTCCCGTACCTCTGGAGGCAGATACTCGGGAAACTCCCCGGTCATCTGTGCCATGATAAGTCCATTAGTCCTCTTTAAGGTCTCCTCAGGAGACAGGCTGTTGGCATAGCCGGCTGTCAAGTCATAATACACACAGCTCTTCTTTTCGTCCCCAGGCCCACCACTAAGGGGGCATGAGTCGCAGTGTAAAAAGCCGTCATCAACACAAAGGTTCATGGCGCGGCAATAATGTCTGCCCTTGCCATCCACAGAAGGCTCATGTAAGAAAAGGGAATATCTGCAGTTTTGGTCCTTTGTGATACTCTGCATAAAACACCTTACACTCTTGGGGGAAAAAAAGAGGGGTTCTCATAAATATGAAAATCCCTCTGCTCATCCTAAACTATATGTGCATTTTAACCTATAATCTCTTCGATGTCAATCTCCTCAGCCCCCTCCACAGGGTCCGCATCAGCAAGCATCTGCGCAAGCTGGCTGGCATCATCAACATTGTCCGTAAGTGTACTCAAGTGATCCAGGATACCCTCAACCTCTGTAAGCTGTTCCTCAACCACACCGCGAGCCATGCGCCTCCTGCCTGACATGGTAGGTATGCGCTTACGCTTTTCCCTGTCGGCCATAACCTCAGGTGTAGGGATCAGCCGGTCAACCCTGACAGCCTCACGCTCTATACGCCTGTACGCCAACAAAAACTTTGAAAATAAATCACTCTGTATAGATCCTGCGCTATCCATAGGAATACCTCTTGTAGTAACTTCATTCATTACAGTAAATATATACTATAGACCTGTTTTTTTCAAGTAAGAATTTGGTTTGATTTTTTATCATTTTTTACCAAACACTCTGTCCGCAAGAGGATGATCCCCCAAAAAAATCAGTCCTCAAGGAATTTGGCGTGTACTGCCTTGGTCGCAACCTGTACATCCTCAAGGTCAATAAGAACCGTAATGCGGATCTCGGATGTGGCGATCATACGGATATTGACTCCCACATCATAGAGTGCCTCAAACATCTTCGCAGCAACTCCCGCATGGGTCTGCATGCCCGCTCCGACTACGGAAAGCTTGGCCACGTTTACCTCTTCCTCGATCTTCTGTATGGTGAGGCGCTCCTGGTTTTCCTTCAAAAGCTCCATTGCTTCCTTCGCCTGAGTCTGGTCTACGGTAAAGGAAATGTCCTTGGTGTCATCACGTCCTATGGACTGAAGGATAACATCTACATTTATGTTGTGCTTTGCCAAAAGGTCAAAGATCTTAAATGCAATACCGGGCTTGTTTAAAACTCCGATAAGAGCTATACGAACTGCCTCCTTGTCTACCGCTACTCCGGAAACCAACATTCCTTCCACCTTTGTCACCTCCTTTACGATAGTACCCTCTGCATCTGTAAGTGAAGAGCGTACCACCAACTGTACACCGTATTTCTTTGCCAGCTCCACAGATCTGTTGTGGAGCACCTTTGCGCCTAATGTAGCAAGCTCGAGCATCTCATCATAAGAGATCTCCTTCATCTTGTGAGCCTTTTCAACCATCCTGGGATCAGCCGTATATACTCCCTCTACATCGGTATATATCTCACAGGAGTCCGCTCTGAGTGCAGCAGCCAGTGCCACCGCAGTGGTATCGGAGCCGCCTCTTCCCAATGTTGTGATATCGTCATATTTGTTGACACCCTGGAAGCCGGTAACGATAACGATCTTTCCGGCCTCAAGCTCATTGGTGATCCTCTCGGAATCTATGCGCTTAAAGCGTGCATTGCCGTACTTGGATGTGGTATGCATCGCCACCTGGAAAGCATTGAGCGAGATAGCGGGAATCCCCATACGGGAAAGCGCCATGGCCATAAGAGCCACGGAAGTCTGCTCACCGCAGGCCAAAAGCATGTCTATCTCTCTCTTGGGAGCATCCGGATTGATCTCGTATGCCTTTTCCAAAAGCTCATCCGTGGTATCGCCCATAGCGGACAGCACCACCACTACCTTGTTTCCTTTTCTGTAATCCTCAGCAACACGTCTGGCCACGTTTTCTATACGTTCCTTATTTGCCACCGAAGACCCGCCGAACTTTTTTACGATCAGCATGGTATCTCCCTTCTATTTATCCAAGCCTTATGACGCTTAATACATCAGAAAGCTTCTTAATAGCCTCATCAAAGTCTCCCTGGGTCATCTCTTCTGTCACGAAGCCTCTCTCACCGATAATACCGGCGTTTACATAGCCTGCATCCTTAAATACCGACTCAATGGCATCCTCCTCATCCGTTGTCCTGACAAAGAAACTGTAGGTATCCGATGAGGGATCGGCAAGGGTAAGCTTGTCTTCTTCCCACTTGATGAAGATATTTTTATCCACATGCACTGCCATGTCAACCATGTCACCCACAACTGCACTTGCCGTAGGAAGCGACCCGGCTCCTGATCCGTAAAACATTCCGTCGCCAAGCATATTGCCGTGAACCATGATGGCATTGAAAACATCATCAACATGGTAGAGGGGATGTCCCTCCGGAAGCATGAGAGGTGCCACCCTGGCACTGAAGCCATCTCCGGACTTTTTGGATGAAGCCACCAGCTTGATGACCCTCTTCATAGCCTTCGCGTACTTCATATCCGCCGAAGATATCTTTGTGATACCCTCTGTAGGTATGTCCTGATAATCCACCTGACGTCCTGCTATCAGGGACGTGAGAATGGCGATCTTGCGCTGGGCATCATGACCCTCTATATCAGCAGTGGGATCCTTTTCAGCATAGCCCTTGGCCTGTGCCTCCTTCAGCACTTCGTCAAAATCAGAGCCCTCGGCGGCCATCTTGGTAAGCATATAGTTTGTGGTGCCATTGACGATACCGTATATGCCCTCTATAACATCACCGGTAAGGCACTTAAGTATCGGCCTGATAATGGGAATGCCTCCACCTACGGATGCCTCAAACATGAAGTTGACGTTGTTTTCCCTGGCTATCCTGATAAGCTCTGCACCCTTGTCTGCTACCAGGGCCTTGTTGGAGGTAGTAACGTGCTTGCCTGCCATAAGCATTGCCTTTACAAAGGTATATGCCGGCTCCACACCGCCCATGGTCTCCACAACTATTTTGATCTCAGGATCATTTGCTATGTCCATATAATCACGGACCAGCTTTTTTTCTATGGGATCCCCGGGAAAATCACGAAGATCTAAGACCTTTGATACCTCGATGACCTCTCCGACACGCTCTTTTATCACGTCCCTGTTGGTCTCAAGTACGGTCACGACGCCCGAACCGATGGTACCATATCCCATTACTGCTGCTTTCATAATTCACCTCTTTTTATAAAAAAACACTACGACACTTTACCACATCATAGCGGAAAATGCAAATCATTCCGCGTCCGTCGTATTCCTCTTGGGGCAGCCCAGCGACAGCCATTTGAGGTAGGCATTCATAAAAGGATCCAACGCCCCGTCCATGACGGCGTCAACGTTACCGGTCTCCTCTCCGGTACGCAGATCCTTTACCATGGTGTAGGGCTGCATGACATAGGAACGGATCTGCGAGCCCCAGCCAATGTCCAT
This sequence comes from uncultured Lachnospiraceae bacterium, assembly GCA_946613735.1. Next base: position 3,811 of record CAMOFS010000015.1, read on the forward strand.
GACCTCGCCGCGGATCTGGGCGTCCTTTTTTGCTTCCTCCTCCTGCTTTAGGATCAAAAGCTTTGCCTTCAGCATCTGCATAGCCTTGTCCTTGTTCATGTGCTGTGAGCGCTCATTCTGGCACTGCACCACGATACCACTGGGAAAATGGGTGATACGTATGGCTGATGAGGTCTTGTTGATGTGCTGTCCGCCGGCACCGGAGGAGCGGTAGGTATCTATGCGGATATCCTCATCCCGTACCTCTATATCGATATCCTTTTCTATATCCGGCATGATGTCACAGGATGCAAAGGATGTCTGACGCTTGCCCTGTGCATTGAAGGGAGATATACGTACCAGCCTGTGTATGCCCTTTTCAGACTTCATAAAGCCAAAGGCGTTCTCGCCCTTCACCTCAAAGGTGACAGACTTTATGCCTGCCTCATCTCCATCCAGATAGTCCAGGACCTCCAGTCCAAAGCCGTGGCGCTCAGCCCAACGGGTGTACATACGGTATAGCATAGACACCCAGTCACAGGCCTCGGTACCGCCGGCACCGGAGTGCAGGGTGACTATAGCCGACTCGCTGTCATACTCACCCGAGAGCAGGGTCTTCATCCTGATGGAATCATACTTACTGACAAAGTCATCGAACTCAGCCCTGGCCTCGGCAGCCAGGTCGGCGTCCTCCTCCTCATTGCCCATCTCTATGTAGGCTTCGATATCCTCATACTGCCGCTTTAAGTCATTTACTGTGGCCACATCATCCTTAAGGCTTTTTAATTCCTTGGACTTTTGGGTGGATGCAGCGGCATCATTCCAAAAATCGGGTGCCTCCATCTCACGCTCCAGCTCCTCTATCCGGTGAGCCTTGTTGTCAAGGTCCAGAGACGTCGCAAGCTCTTCAAGGGGCTTTTCGTATGCGGACAGTTCGGTTTTTAAGTTGTCTAATTCTATCATCAATCTTTCCTCTAATAAGATTCTTCGCTTCGCTCAGAATGACACGGGGCGAGCGCAGCAAAGCTATTTTATCTTTTCATTAAGGACCTCCATAGCCTTTACCACCTGGTTGTCCTTATCGTATTCGTAGTCCTCTCCGGCGCCCTCGCCTGTGTATTCATACTCAATCTCAATATCAGGCTTAATGCCCTTCTCATGTATGCACTCACCGCTGGGAGTATAGTAAGTGGCCACGGTAAGCTTTAATGCACTTCCGTCTATAAGTGGCACGGTGTACTGTACCACACCCTTGCCGTAGGTAGTGGTCCCGATGAGGGTGGCATATTTGAAGTCCCTCATGGCTCCGGAAAAGATCTCCGCCGAAGATGCTGAGTCGCCATTTATGAGCACTACTGCAGGCATATCCACACGGGAGCTTTCCTGTGAGTCATACTCCTTCTTTTTCCCGTTTTTATCCATCATATACACCAGGGTACCCTCCGGCAGGAGTACATCCAGTATGTCAGTGGCGCTCTTGACCAGACCGCCGGGATTACTCCTCACATCGTATATCATGGCTTTGGCCCCCTTGGACTGAAGATCCGAGAGCGCCTCCTCAAACTCATTTAAGGTGTCTGAGGAAAAGTCCCCTATCAGTATATAACCTATGTCATCGGAAAGCATCCGGTGGGACACGGAAGGGATATTGACAACATCCCTCTCGACCTCTATGTTGAGTCTCTGACCATTGCGGTCTATGGTAAGGTTCACCTTTGATCCTTTTTGCCCCCTTACCAACTGAACAAAATCAGAAAGCTCCATCCCCGCTGCATAGTTATCATCCGCAGCTACTATCACGTCGCCGACCAAAAGGCCCGCCTTCTCAGCCGGGGAATCGGGATATATCCTTACTATGGGTATCAGGCCGTTTGTCTTGTCCTTGGATAAGACTGCTCCTATGCCGCCATAGTTGCCGCTGGTGCTTATCTTGTCCTGCTCATATTCTTCCTTGGTAAAGTATTCAGAATAGGGATCCTCCAGGCCTTCCACCATGCCCTTTAATACTCCGATGGAAAGCTTGTCCTCATCCACATCCTTGTAGTAATAGGTGTCGATAAGCCCCTTTAAGGTGGCCAGTCTCACCTCGGTCTCATCGCTTAAAACGGACTTGACCTCGTTTTTTACCGCTATGCCCTTTGCAAGGGAAAAGCCAAGTACAAAGGCTCCGGATAAAAGCACCCCTATAAGTATTCCCTTAATAAACAGACTTTTCCCGTTACCCGGCTTTTTATCTGCCTCGTAACGGGATGCGTCCTTGATCTCTTCAAACTGTTGGTTATCCATAAAAACTAAACCTTTAAATGTCTCTTAAGTGTAACGCGGCTGCCTACGAAGCCGATGCCCACTCCCAGTATCAGTGATACGGGAACCAGCACGCTAAAAACGTCATTGACCGGGACAAAGTCCATCAGGGAACTTATGAGGTGGAAGTTCTCCGATACGTATTTGATTATGCCGCCGTATACCATATGCAAAAGCAAAAGGGGCACCACCGAACCAATGAGGCCGATGGCGACACCCTCCACGATGAAGGGCTGCCTGACAAAGGTGTCCTTTGCGCCGATAAGCTTCATGATGGCTATCTCCTCCCTGCGGACCGAGATACCCACGGTGATGGTGTTGCTGATAAGAAAGGCCGCAACTGCCAAAAGTATCACTATGATGCCCACAAAGATATAGATGATGAGCTTATTGAAATCCGTAAGGATATTGGCTGCAAGCTCGGACTGGTTCACCTTTCTGACTCCCGGGATGCCGTTGATGTATTTGACCAGAGCCTCCTGCTGGGATACATCCTTAAGATATACCTCATAGTTGTCGGAGTTTTTCATGGGGTTGTCGTCCGCAAAGCTCTCTGCCAGCTCGTCATTGCCCCCGAAGAAATCCTCCTTCATATAGTCCCAAGCCTCCTCTGCGGAAACATATTTGACACGATCCACCTCCTGGCGCGAGCGGATCTCCTTACCGATGGACTCGATCTGATCCTGAGATGTACCCTCATCAAAAAAGACCGTAACTGCCACGTTCTCCTCTGCCGACTTGACCATGGAACCAAAATTCACACCCAGTGAATAGAATACTCCGAACAAAAAGATGCAGGCTGTCATGGTGGCGATGGATGCCAGCGAAAACATCTTATTACGCCAGATATTGGCAAAGCCCTGGCGCACATTATATAAAAATGTACTAATCCGCATCTGACGCCTCCTCTACCTGCTCATCGCTGACCACCACGCCCTTTTTAATGGTGATGACCCGCTTGTTCATCTGTCTGACGAAGTCCATATTGTGGGTAACCACCACCACTGTGGTACCGCGCTCGTTGATCTCCTCCAAAAGACGCATGATCTCCCAGGCATGCTGGTTGTCCAGGTTACCGGTAGGCTCATCCGCCAAAAGGATCTTGGGCTCATTTACCAGAGCCCTGGCTATGGCCACACGCTGCTGCTCACCACCGGAAAGCTGCTTGGGCAGTGAACGGTACTTGTGCGCCAGTCCCACCAGAGAAAGCATCTGGGGAACCCTCTTTTTTATCTCACGCTTGGGAGCCTCCACCACTCTCATGGCAAAGGCAACGTTCTCATATACATTGCGGTCTGGAAGCAGTCTGAAATTCTGGAAAACTACACCTATATTACGCCTGAACTTCGGTATCTGCTTTCTGGTTATCTTTGCTATATCCCTGCCGTTGACGATGATCTTGCCGTGGGTGGGGGTGAGTTCCTTTTGTAAAAGCTTGATTATGGTGGACTTACCCGATCCGGTAGCACCTATGATAAAAACAAACTCTCCGGGCCTGATATGCAGGTTCACATCCGTGATAGCCTGAACTCCGGCTTCATATGTCTTGCTGACATGTTCTAACTTGATCATTAGAAATCCTGTCCCTCCATAAAACGCATATATTCTACAACCATGAGAGCGATCTTAAAGGTGATGGCATCCTCAAATACCCTAAGGTCCAGTCCGGTACTCTTCTGGAGCTTGTCCAGCCTGTAGACTAAGGTGTTACGGTGGATGTAAAGCTGTCTGGATGTCTCGGATACATTGAGGCTGTTCTCAAAGAACTTGCTGATAGTGGTCAGCGTCTCCTCGTCAAACTGATCCGGCTTTTTGTCCGAGAATATCTCATTTATAAACATCCGGCAAAGAGGCAGTGGCAGCTGGTAGATAAGTCGTCCTATGCCCAGTACCGAATATGCGATCACATCCCTGTCCTTAAAGAAGATCTTGCCCACATCCAGAGCCATCATGGCTTCCTTGTAGGATCTGGATACCTCACGGATCTCTCCTATAATGGTGCCGTATGATATCCTCACTTCGCTCTTTTTGTAATCCCGGAATGCATCCAGGATGACCCGGGCAGTCTTTTCCACATCCTCGTAGCTGCCCTCATCCCCCAAGTGCTTGACCACAATGATATTGGTCTCATCCACTGCTGTCACGAAGTCAGGAGCATGAGTCCCGAATACGCTGCGTACCCGATCCAGCTCGTCACCGTTTTTTTCTTCTCCTATCTCCACCACCATTACGACCCGTCTGGCCTCAACATCAACGTGGAGCTTCTTGGCTCGGTTATAGATATCCACCAAAAGCATGTTGTCCAAAAGCAGGTTCTTGATAAAGGACTCCCTGTCAAAACGATCCCTGTAAGCCACCGAAAGCTCGGAAAGCTCATGGCACAAAAACTGTCCCGCCATGGCAGAGGTGTCGTCATCTCCCTCCACCACCGCAATGAACTTGAGTCCCTCGCCGTCAAAGACCTTGAAATAATAGCAGCCCCCGGTCTTCCTCTTATCAGAGCCTGAGCCTGTCAGCTTCAGGGCCGTGCCGGAATAATCCTTGGCATCCAAAACAGTACCGGCAAGCGCGTTACCCTCCGTATCAAACACACAGCACTTCTTACCCGTTATCTGAGTCAGGCCGTCTACAGCCCTCTGCAGAATCTGATTAGATATCATATAATAACCCCTCTATACAAAATCTACAAAAACCCCGTGTCAAATTATTGCATTCTTGCCAAGCATACGCCATTATCATATACTAAATGCCTAAAAAATGGAAGAGTTTTTAGGATAATTTTTGTATAAAATAAAGGGGTCCATCCTTTCGGATGAACCCCCTCTCATGGTCTTTTTAAAGAACTCGTCTCACTGCCAAAATCTGGCGGTAATTAACGTTGCCGTAGGTAATACCCGTGCGAGGGTTGCTGGCGTGAACGATGGTGCCATTACCTGCGTAGATGGCAACATGTCCGCTGTAGCAGACTATATCGCCGGGCTGCATATCGCTGGTGCTGACTGCATAACCAACGCTGCGATCCCCTGATGAACTGTGGGGAAGTGATACTCCGAATGCCGAATACACACTCATGACAAAACCGGAGCAGTCGGTGCCGTTGGTAAGGGATGATCCGCCGTATACATAAGGGTTACCAACGAACTGTGATGCATAGTTGACAACCGAGCTTCCGGATCCGCCACTGGGTGCAGTATAGGAAGGCTGTGTAGTGGTGGTGCCGCCGCCCGAAGGAGTGGACTGTGTAACAGGTGCGCTGGCTGCTGCCCTTTGGGCTGCTTCTGCTGCAGCTGCCGCCTGCTCGGCTGCCTCTCTTGCCGCTGCCTCAGCCGCAAGCCTGGCCTCTTCTTCTGCCTTTGACTCGGCGTATGTATACTCAGTAGAAAGATCAACATATTTTGTCGAAACGTATCCGTCTCCCTCTTCAACGGATACCTTGACCCAGCCGTCTTCAGACTTCTTCTCGCTGGTAACGGTAAGATCCTCATTCTTGGGAACCATACCTATGACATCACTCTTTTTGGAAGCCTTGGAACGGACATAAAGGGTATCTGCCAAAACAGTGGCTACGCGGCGTGATGCATTCTTGATAGCCTTCTCGTCGCCAACTGTAACGTATTTGGCCTTGACGAAGCCTACCACGCTGCCGGACTTGATCTTGTACCAGCTGCCCTTTTTCTTAAGAACTGTGGCTGCGCCATTGTGATATAGCTTGCCCACAACCTCGGAATCCTCCGTAGCGTGTGCACGGACATTGACATAATCGTCTACCTTGGCAATGGCGATATCGGAAATATCATCCTCATCATCTTCCTTTTCCTTCTTATCGGAAGATGCCACTACCGTAGTCTCATTCTCCTGAGGCTCCTGCACCGCATTGGCAGCTGCAGTAGCTGAAGAAAGCATATTCGCCATAGCTAAATTAATACCTGAAAGTGTGGTATAGCTATTGGCTGTCTCTGTAATGGAAACATCTGTGGAAAGCATCGCCGTAGCTCCGGCTATAGGATTGGCAAATGCCGTAAGTCCTGTGGACGTGATCGTCAGACCTGTTGTAAGTAAAGTAGCTGCTAATCTAACCTTACGATTACGATTCATTGTAAAAACACCTCTTAATATAATTGCTACGTAAATCTACATTATTTGTTACAAACTTGTTACAATTTGTTACCAACAATGCATATTATAGCCTCAGAAAACTCTTTTGTCAACACTCAGTGTCGCTTTTTCTAAATATTAAACGGACATAAGGTCGAAAAATGCTACGTCAGCAGCATTTCTTCTCCCTTATGCCCTTACAGATATTCTATAGAGACGTAAGAAAACGTTCCACTGAAGTGATGGCATTAGCGCCGTCGGCAGCCGCAGTGATGACCTGTCGAAGCTGCTTGGTACGGACATCTCCTGCTGCAAAAATGCCGGGGATAGAGGTCTCACAGCTCTCACCGGCGATGATATAACCGCCCTCATCCCTGTCGGGAAGTCCCTCGATACCTTCGAGATTCGGAACTATCCCCACTGCCATGAACACGCCGTTAACAGGAAGCTCGGACTTCTCTCCTGTCTTCTTATTAGATAAAAGCAGCTTTTCCACTGCCATCTTGCCCACGATCTCATCCACTACCGTATCGTAAATGGGCTCGATCTTCTCATTGGACAAAAGCTGATCCTGGAGCATCTTTGCTCCCCTGAACTCATCACGCCTGTGGATGATATATACCTTTTCGGCAAAACGGGATAAGAAGATGGCATCCTCAAGCGCCACGTCTCCGCCACCCACTACGGCTACTGTCTTATTTCTGAAAAAAGCTCCATCACAGGTAGCGCAGTAAGAAACGCCCGAACCTGTAAGCTCTCTCTCACCGGGTACTCCCAGCTTTCTGTGATCAGCACCGGTGGCAATGATGACGGCCCTTGTCTCATACTCTCCCTTTTGTGTGATCACCTTTTTATGATCCCCTGCATCCTCAATGGAATTAACGCGGTCAGTGGCATACTCGACCTCAAACTTATCTGCATGCTCCTTGAACTTATCTCCCAGCTCCATGCCGCCAAGGCCGGGAAGTCCGGGATAATTGTCCACCTCATAGGTGGTGGAGATCTGTCCTCCGGCCACAGGATTGTCGGAGATCACAAGTACATTAAAGCCTGCACGTCTGCCATAGATAGCTGCTGAAAGTCCTGCAGGTCCGTTTCCTATTATAATAACATCATACATATCACATACCCTCCTCACTTATCTTTTTCAAAATTATATTTTGCACAATACATATTATCAGCCCAAAATCATTTTGTCAAGTACGAATCCGCATCCTTTTACATTCAACTCCGCTCCCAATTTCACTAAATTGAGCCTTTCCTGTCATCCTGAGCGAAGCGAAGGATCCTATTATTTTGGAAAGAGATTCTTCGCTGCGCTCAGAATGACAATGGTGTGATTGCATGGGCTTAATGACATTGACTATTATATAATTACAGGCAAAAAAAAGAAAGCCCTCCCGCAAGTATCTGCGGAAAAGCCTTCCCTTGTATGGTCTTATGTAACTATCCCAGCTTTGACATATCGATGGGTGCATCTCCATCCACCTCATCATCGCCTGTGGAAACGATGTCCTCGGCATCCTCGTCAGATGAAACCGTGGTCTCATCCGGTGTGACTGTCACGGCATCATCGGTGCCGTCACCGTCTGTGCCCGTATCGGCATCTGCAGGAGGGGTAGTGACCTCATCAGTCTTGCCGGGCTTATCACCGGTCTCCTTGGTGTCAGAAGCAGTCGAATCTTCCTCGATGGTCTCCTCCGTGCCACCGGCTGTTGCTATCTCTGTCGATCCTGCGGATGTGCCTGTATCTGCAACCGCATCATCCGGCTTATCTTCACCGGTCGTATCCTGCTTATCATCCGTATCGGCCAGCTCTATAACGATGGTGTCGTCATCATCTACAGTCAGGCTATCCTCTGTCGCACCCTCTATCAGGGTTCTTACGGCGCTGGTCTTGTAGTATTCTACGGGATCCGAAAGCTTCGGAACAACCGCTTTTTTCTCTATATCTTCAGTAGAGGCCGTGAGTCTCTCCTCATCTGACTTCATGACAGCGTATCTGCCACCTGAAAGCCCCAGCTCATCAGCTTCTTTTTTATTCTCCTCCGAAATGGCAAATACTGTAACATTGTATGCCTCCGAGGAAAGCTGTGACTCTATCTCTGCTGTAAGCTGCGCATACTTTTTCTGGCTGCCGGAACAAACCGATACTAAAATGTAGGGATCGTCCTCCTCTGCCAGATAACCCAAGTCCTTAAGGATGTCCTCTGTCTTGGCAAGGGCCTCTGTAAGAGTATCTCCCTTGACTCCCTCCTCATAGAGCTGCTCTACAACCTCCTTGGCGTC
>CAMOFS010000016.1 GCA_946613735.1 uncultured Lachnospiraceae bacterium
AAAGATCTTTCCTTCCTTCTTCAGCAAGGATATGGACTCCGGCAGCCACGATATGCTAAAGGTGGCATTTTTGGAGTATCGTAACTATATAGAGAAAAACCTAAAGCGCCAGGCGGATATCAGGGAGTCCTGCCTGTACTACGGTAAATGCCTGTTAAAGGGCGAGCCCGTGGACCGGATCATGTATAAAAAGATAAAGGACAATCTGAATCTGGAGGCAGAGCTTATAGATGACAGCTATCCTCTGACCGATCTGCCCGGGTTCAAAGTCATAAGCAGCACGGAAGCTAAAAAGATAAAAGCTCCAAAGGATCTGGATGAGATAAACAAGCTTACCGGTGAGGTAAAAAGGTATTATGAGACTCACCCCTATCAGTTTGACGGACAGTGCCTTATATCGGCATTGAGTGACACGGAGCTTTTGAGCAGGACTCTTGATAAGGCGGAGGCAATAAGTGCCGCCATAGACGATTTTTCAAAAAGTAAAAAGGCTCAAAAGCTTAAGCCTGCAGACTGGTTCGATCTTTTGGACTGCTGGGTATTGTGTGAATGTCTCATGAGGTCAGGCTATCCTATAATAGATTTTATCAATGAGCATCAAAAGGATACCGTTGGGGAAGCGACACAGGAGTTCTTACGTCTTTTGCCGGATATCAGCTATTCTACGGCTGAAAGAACGGTGAGATTCGCTCTCAGAGAGGTGATAATTGAAAGGAGCGGCTTCAATGTTTCACGCGAGTAAGATAAATGAGGATAATATAAGTGACTTTTTTGACATTATTCCCCAGAACTATCATGGCGAGATCAAAACTAATTCGTTGTTTGCCATAGTTGTTTATGAGGATGATTCTCCTTTCGGAATATTCTTGTCGGATCTGATGGATGACTGGGTATATCTGGTATGGTTTTATTTTTTCGACGAGAAGGAAACGATGGTAAAAAAAGCCTCCTTTTTCAGATATTGCATCAGTCAGGCGAAAAAGGACTATGGTAAAGAGCTCAAAGGTGCAGTTTTCGAGATAACGTCAATAGAGGAGGACTTAACTGACATCAGGGATGTTCTGCATCTGGTGGGGATGAACGTGAGAGAGGCAAAAAACAATGTATTTGAGTTTACACTTTCTCAGGTTGAGGAAACTGAGGCATTAAAAAAGGCGTCGGAAAAGCTTGAGTGCAGATGTCTTTCTGATATGTCGGAGGGTGATCTTAGGACCATTGACACCATGATGCAGGAGGATGACCGCCCAGTACCCGTTCCGCTTTTGATGGACTGGGATGTGTATCTTTCTGATATAAGTGTCTTTGCCATAAAAAAGGATAACCCCTGCGGTGCCCTGCTTTTTTCCGAGAAGGATGAGGATCTGGTAGCTGAGGTCGCATATGCTGCCGATCCCGTTGCACTGCCGGCCATGCTGGGAACGGCTTATACCAAGGCCTTTGAAAAATATGGTGGAGAAAAAAAGGTGCTTATACCCGTGGTCGTGAATAAGACAGCCGAGCTGGTGGAAAGGATCGTTCCACAGGCTGTAAGGGAAGATGTGATAGAGGGAGTTTTTGTCTTTGACAGGGACAATAAGGATCAGTCCTAAAAAGATAGTAAAAAAGGCCAGTGAGGTAACAAACCAATGGATATGAGTTTGGTAGCAACCAATAAGTTTCATATAGCGTTTTTCGCAGCGGCAATGACCATAACCGTCACTACGATCCTATTTTCGATCTTTCAAAAACGCTTTGACAGGGGACAAAATAAGCTTTTTTTGATTATGAATGGGATCGTTACGGCGAATTGTATTACAAGCACTATCTGCTCCATAGTTGAGCCCTTTGCCTACAATTCCGAGAGGGCCTATCACATCCTTGATACCAATCTGTTTTTATACTTCATTTTACATACCATACTGTGTCCGCTTTTATACTATTATGTGATATGCGTTACGGGTGAGATCAGAAAAAGATCCATGACACGAAATCTTTTATATGGCGTGCCACTGATCTTTACTGAGTTTCTGGTACTTTTAAATCCCATCCTGCGCTGTGTGTATTATTTCGATTCAGACCTTGTCTTTCGCAGAAACTGGGCGGAGTATATCATCTACGGGGTCGCCGGACTTTATTTTGCCATGGCCATGGCAAGACTTTTGCTGGGATGGAAGGCCATAACCCCAAGCCGAAGGGGTGCTCTTTTGTATTTTTTCTTTATCTCATTGGTGGGGATAATCATACAGCTTATCAATGTAGAGATTAAAAGCGAACTGTTTGCCGAGGCCTTAGCACTGATGGGGCTGATGATAGCTGTGGAAAGTGAGGGTGACCGCATAGATGGTGATACGGGAATCTATAACCGCAGAGCCATGCAGATGGATATACATAACTATTTTTCCATGAAGGAGGAGCTGCCTCTTATCTTTATTAAGATGATAAATACTGATCTGATCAGCCGCGTTACCGGATCAGCCAATGATGATGATATATCAAAGGTTACCACTGATTACTTAAAGACTCTGGTAAAGAGATATCGTATATATCAGCCCAACCCCCAGACCTTTGTTATCAGTGCCAACAATTTGGAGCCCGAGTCATTAGATGCCATGCAAAAAGAGATCACTGAGCGCTTTGAGGAGGGCTGGCATACCGGAAAGACATCATTTTACATTGATGCAGTGGTGTTAAGGACAAAAATACCCACTGACCTGAAGTCTATAGATGAGGTTTTCTATATAGCAGACTGCCTCATACCGGCCAACATGAATAAAAAGGAGGTGGACATCTCCTGGCTGACGTGGAGAGCGCAGGTTGAGCGACTTATTACTGACAGCGTGGCAAAGGACAGGTTCGAGGTGTACTACCAGCCCATATATCGTGCATCGGATCTTAAGATCTATGGAGCGGAGGCCCTTGTCCGTATGGAGGAGGACAAGCTGGGATATATCTCTCCCGAGGAGTTCATCCCCATGGCCGAGCAGATCGGACTTGTCGGAAGGATAGATGAGTTTGTATTAAGGGAGGTCTGTGAATTTATTAAAAGCGGTGTGCCTACTGCATTGGGGCTTACAAATATCAACGTAAACCTTTCGGTAATACAGTTTTTAAAGCCCAATTTCTTTGAAAATCTGGTGGAGCTGGTGGACAGCTATATGGTGGATCACAAGATGCTCAACTTTGAGATAACTGAGACTGTGGGCTCCAGGGATTATCACAGTCTGGCCAATGTGGTGAGAAAGCTGAAGTCCAGGGGCTTTACGCTGTCTTTGGATGATTATGGCACGGGGTATTCCAACATGGAAGCGGTCTTTTCCCTTTCATTTAATGTGATCAAGATGGATAAGTCGATCCTCTGGGCTGCGGAGTGGGAGGAGCATGGGCTGGCGATCCTGGAAAACACCATCCATATGATACATGATATGGGCTACCAGGTGCTCATAGAGGGTGTGGAAAAAGCTAAGCACCTTGATATCGCAAGAAGATGTAATGCTGACTACCTGCAGGGGTATTATTTTTCAAAACCTGTTCCAAAGGTAGATTTCATTGCTTTGATCAGGGAGGGCATGAAGGTTGACTAAGAACAGAAAGAAAAACGCAAGACTGGGGATAGTTGCGTTGATGGCCGGTGTGATGATGGCCATCACGGTCATCAATGCCATTGTAGTACTAAATACCATGCGCAGGCAGACCATGGATATAGGCACATATCAGCTATCCACCATAAGCGGGGAGCTGGAGAGTACCATCGCAGATGCCGAATCGCTGACCATGGAGCTGGCCATGCAGGCCCAGACCTATGAGCCTGACAGTGAGGAACTCAGATCCTTCATATACAGCAGCAAGGAGAAGCTTATCAGGGAGGAAAAAGGTGGCTATAACGTATATGTGGCAGGGATAGGCTGGGATATTATCCCTGATCTGGAAAAGACCGACGACTATGTGGCCACTGAGAGAAGCTGGTACACCGGTGCCCTTGCGAATGACGGAAAACCTTATATCACAGAGCCTTATGTGGATGCTGCAACCCAGGAAATCTGCTACACTGTATCCGTCCTTTTTCCGGATAAGAATACGGTGCTGGGAGTGGATTATTCTACGGATAGTATGCAGCACCATATCAGAGAGCTTTCATACAATGGTATGAAAAATGCAGTTATTGTTACAGATGACGGAATCATTGCCGGCTGCTATGATGAGTCCCTTATAGGAAAGGAGCTAAACACTTCCATTCCGGATTATACCGGTATATTTTCCCTTGCCAAAAGCTCAGCTCACGGAGAGGTAGTGAATGCCAGGGTAAAGTCAGACAGGCTTTACGATACTCTTTTTGCCACAAAGGCCGGCATGGGCTGGTATCTCATTGTGTACATAAGCGAATGGGAGATGTACCACACCTTCTATATTCACAGCCTTTCCACCATCGGCGCCTCGGGAATCCTGCTTTTGGCATTTTTGATTTTGCTTCTTTTAACCAAGAGATCCCAGGCTGCAGCTACCGGGGAGAAGCCCACAAGGATGAAGGAAAAGATCCTGGGAAAGCATGAGATGGATGTAAGGTTTCGGACCCTTATACTATTGATGCTAATAGTCTCCATGGGGATAAGTCTCTATATCAATATTGCGACCTCTTTCAGATGGGGTAACTCCAGGATGAGGCAGGATGTAAAGGATTATGAGTATCAGCTGTCAGAGTGGATCACTTCCCAAAAGAGTATCCTGGACATGTTCTGCAGTACCATATCCACTAATCCTAAGATGCTTGAGGATTACGACGGTACCATAAAATATCTGGACAGCATAACTAGGCAGTATCCTGAGATTTCGGTAACATATATGACCAATCCCAAGCTGTCCCCTACCGTATATATGAATAACGGATGGCTGCCCGATGAAGACTGGCATGTGGAGGACCGCCAGTGGTACAAGGATGTTATGAATTCCGAGGAGGGGTGGATCATCTCGGATCCATATTATGACGAGCAGACAGGTGTTTACTGTGTTACCCTTGCTGAAAGGGTGTATGATGCCAGGACCGGAGAGTTTTTGGGCAATTTCGGCATAGATTTTTATATGGATAAGCTCATAGACATCCTGGGCAACAGCTACAACAATCAGGGCTATGCCTTTTTAGTAGATGCGGGTGGAGACATCATAAACCATCCCTTTGGCAATTACCAGATGTCTGTTGACAAAACCCAAAACATTTCAAGCCTTCCCTACGGAAGTATCAGGACTGATGGGAGCACCACCCTTTTGTTCCGGGACTATGACCATACGAACAAGATCCTCATAGCTGCCAGGGATGAGGCCACGGGCTTTAAGGTATTTGTAGTCAGGGATTTCTGGATGATATATGGCACGGTGATCCTGTATGCCTTCTTATGCATTGCCATCTTTTTATTCTGTATAGTGGTAATCTACAGGCTTTTGACTAATCTGATCCGTTGGCAGAACGAGGCAAAACACAAGATCCAGGAGGCGGCGGATGCAGCAATAGCAGCCGGTGATGCAAAAAGCCAGTTTCTGGCCCAGATGTCCCATGAGATCAGGACGCCCATCAATGCCGTGCTGGGAATGAACGAGATGATACTCAGGGAGACAGAGGATGACAATATTTTAGATTACGCGGACAATATCAAGTCTGCCGGTAACACCCTGCTTTCGCTTATCAATTCCATTTTGGACTTCTCCAAGATCGAGGACGGCAAGATGGAGCTTACTCCCGTAAGGTACGAGCTTGCCACTATGGTGAACGATCTGGTGGTATCCATAAGCGAGCGGGCGAGGGAGAAGGAGCTGAGGTTTGTTGTGGAGGTAGATGAAAAGCTGCCCTCCGTTCTTTTCGGTGATGATGTCAGGGTTTCCCAGATCATCATGAACCTTTTGACAAATGCCGTTAAATACACGGATAAAGGTGAGGTAAAGCTTTCCATCAAATGCGGCAAGGTGACATCCTATGGCAAGGTGCTGCTTTCTGTGGCTGTTTCCGATACGGGTATCGGTATCCGTGAGGAAGAGATTGACAAGATGTTTGAGTCATTTGAGCGGCTTGACACCACGAGGAATCGTAATATCGAGGGCACAGGCCTTGGTATGTCAATAGTGACAAAGCTTTTGGAGATGATGGGCTCCATGCTGAAGGTGGACAGTGTCTATGGAAGGGGATCCATTTTTTCCTTTGATCTGATCCAGGATGTGGCTGATCCCACGCCCATAGGTAATTATGAAAAACAGCTGGCAGCAGTATCAAGGGAGAGGCAGGTCAAAAAGACCATCCATGCTCCCAAAGCAAGGGTGCTGGTGGTGGATGATAACGACATGAACCTGAAGGTGGCCAGAAATTTGCTCCGCATCTGTGGTATCAAGCCTGTTATGGCGTCCTCCGGTTATGAGGCCATAAGCCTAATGGAAAAGGAAGCTTATGATATCGTATTTTTAGATCATATGATGCCCAAAATGGATGGGATCGAGACCCTGGAGGAGCTTAGGAGACGATCCCTGATCCCGGTTAAGACCACCATGATAGTCCTTACCGCTAATGCAGTGGTGGGAGCCAGGGAACAGTACCTGGAGAGCGGTTTTGACGACTATCTGTCCAAGCCCATCGACCTGGATGAAATGGTGGACAAGCTTACCACCTACCTTCCGGAAAAGGCCTTTGAGGAAGAAAAGGAGAAGGTAAAGGAAGCAGAGCCCACCATCGATGAGAATAATGGGGTGATGGAGTTTTCTCCTGATGAAGATACCATAGAAGGTGGCGAATACGACCTGGATAAACTGAATGCCCTGGGTATAGATACGGCAGCAGGAATCAGATACTGTGCCGATGATGTTGAGATGTATTATGAGATCCTGGATGATTATACCGGCGAGTATGATGAAAAGGTGGCCGGTCTGGAGGAAAACTACAACAAGCAGGATTGGAAGGAGTATCAGGTTCTGATACATGCGGTTAAGAGCACCTCAAAGACTATGGGGATTACCGATATCTTCGAGCAGGCCCTTGCCCTGGAGCTTGCGGCAAAATCCGATGACGTACTCTTTATCACCGAAAATCACAAAAAGACCATGGAGAATTATAAAGAGATCACGGAGCAGATTAAGGCATGCAGGAAATAAGGCATATTATTTGACAAAAGATGCGGTATATTTTAGTATTATTCCGCAAAGATAACTAAAGGGAATTGCAATGGGTAAGATTTTTTGCATAATGGGGAAAAGCTCCTCCGGCAAGGATACCATATACAAGAGGCTTTTGGAGGACAAGAGCCTGGGTCTGTGCCGCATAGTTCCATACACCACCCGCCCCATCCGTGAGGATGAGACCGACGGGGTGGAATACCATTTTGTGGATGTGGATCAGGAAGCACTTTTCGAAGACCGGGGTCTTGTTATAGAAAAGCGCACCTACAACACCATCCACGGACCCTGGGATTACTTTACAGTGGACGACGGCAGCATCGACCTTACCCAAAATGACTATTTGGTCATAGGTACCCTTGAAAGCTTTACAAAGCTGGCTGATTACTACACATCGGACGTGGTTGTGCCGATATATATAGAGGTAGATGACGGTATCAGATTAGAGCGGGCCCTCAATCGTGAGCGTATGCAGGCAAAGCCAAAGTACGAGGAGATGTGCAGACGATTTCTGGCAGATGCGGCCGATTTTTCCGATGAAAAGCTGAAAGCGGCCGGAATACGTGATGTTTTCGAAAATGTCACCATCTATGATACGGTCAACAACGTCGCCGCTTTAATCCACCAAAAGCAAGAGGAATAGTGTATGGATCAGTTAAGGATCAACGAGACAACTCCCATAACACAGACCACGGAGACTGCACGGGTGCAGGAGGCTGATGACAGCTTCAAGTTCACATTGGCCAGCAAGGTTGAGGATGCTGAGCTTGCGGAAAAGCTCTCCGGTCTTATGACCGATATCGAGAAGCAGGGTAAACGTCTGGCTGAACATATGGACATCAGGGATATGAAAAAATACCGCTCCCTGGTCAAGGAATTTGTTAATGAGGTGGTAAACCGTTCCCACAAGTTTTCCAGAGAGAACTTTCTGGATCGCCGCGGGCGCCATCGCGTGTACGGCATGGTAAAGCTGGTGGATAAAAACCTGGATGATCTGGCCTCCGCCCTGGTAGCGGATGAAAAGGACCATATGGATATCCTGGGCCGGGTTGATGAGATCCGGGGACTTTTATTGGACATTTCTACATGAGATTTAGTGATATCATAGGACAAAACGAAATAAAGGAGCATCTGCAGAAGGCCATTTCCGGCGGTAAGGTTTCGCACGCTTACATCATAAATGGTGAAAAGGGCATGGGGAAAAAGATGATGGCACAGGCCATTGTCCAGACCCTGCTTTGTGAAAAAGGAGGTGTCGATGCCTGTGAGGAATGTGCTGAATGCGGCAAGGTAAGCCGACACAATCATCCGGATGTGATATACATCCAGCCTGAGCCCGAAAAAAAGACCATCAGTGTGGAGACCATAAGGGAAAAGCTGGTTTCAGATGTTTATATAAGGCCTTATTCCGCACAGATCAAGGTGTATGTGATACCGGACGCGGATGGCCTGAACGCTTCCTGCCAGAATGCTATCCTAAAGACTATTGAGGAGCCTCCGGAGTATGTGAGGCTTCTGCTTTTGACGGAAAATGCCGAAAGGCTTTTGCCCACCATCCGTTCCCGGTGCATACGTCTGGACTTAAAGCCCGTGGTAAATGAGGACGCAAGGATCCGGGATCTTTTGATGCGTGAATATGAGCTTCCGGAATATGTCACTGCTTCCATCCTGCAGTTTGCCCAGGGCAATATAGGAAAGGCGCTTTCCTTAGCGGGCAGCGAGAGGTTTACATCTATGCTGGATAGTGTCTTTTCACTGGTAAGCCATATTGACAGCATGAAGGCCTATGAGATTGCCGATAAAGCCGACCAGATCAAGAAAAGTGCAGCAGAGGATGGCTTTGATCTGAAAGAATATTTGGATTTGATGTTACTTTGGTATCGAGATGTGTTATTATATAAGGCGATTGCCGATCCGGACAGGCTCTATTTTACTGAAAGACTGCGTGAGATCATGAGGGAGAGCAGTCTGTATTCCTATGAGGAGCTTAATGCATTTATTGATAAAATAGAGCAGACAAAGGATCTTTTACATGCAAATATATCATCTGATCTGGCATTATCACTTTTGATGCACCGCATCGCAGCTGCCGGACAGTAAGGAGATTTTATGACAAAGGTTGTAGGTATACGTTTTCGCAACGCGGGACGTAGTTATTATTTTGATCCCGGCGAGGAGGAGTATTTCGTTGGGGAAAAGGTTGTCGTAGAGACGGTCTACGGCGTTGAGATTGGCACAGTATCCATTCCTGTCATCGAGGTATCGGATGAGAAGGTCAAGCAGCCCCTCAAGGGCATCGAGAGACGAGCCACCGAGGAGGATAAGAAGCGCCTTTCAGAGAATATTGAAAAAGAAAGAGAAGCCTTCAAGATATGTAGGGAAAAGATAGCAAAGCATTCACTGGATATGAAGCTGGTACAGACAGAGTATTCTTTTGACCGCAATAAGCTGCTGTTTTACTTTACAGCGGATAACAGAGTAGATTTCAGGGAGCTGGTCAAGGATCTTGCCTCTACCTTTCACACACGCATTGAGCTTCGCCAGATAGGTGTCCGCGACGAGACCAAGATCCTCGGAGGAGTGGGCATCTGTGGCAGGGAGCTGTGTTGCAGGTCTTATCTTTCTGATTTTGCTCCCGTATCCATCAAGATGGCCAAGGAGCAGAGCCTGTCACTGAACCCCACCAAGATCTCGGGTGTCTGCGGCAGACTCATGTGTTGTCTGAAAAATGAGGAGGATACCTACGAGTATCTCAACAAGCAGCTTCCCAGGAAGAACGAGCGGGTCACCACCATGACCGGTGACGAAGGACAGGTCATAGATACCAATGTCTTAAAGCAGACAGTAAAGGTCCTTTTCGAGGAGAATGATGAAAAGGAGATCCGTGAGTATCATGTGGATGAGCTGGGCTTCAGGGGTCAGGGGCCCAAGGCCTCAGAGGATGGATATGAAGGTCCTGCGGTCTCTACCACACAAGAGCCGGATGCAGCAGAGTTTTTCTTCAATCAGGAGAGCGCGCAGGAAAAGAAGCCCCAAAAGGAGGCTGAGGAGAAAAAGCCCTCGGGCCGTGACAAGCACAAGGATAGGCGTACTGATTTCAGACGCAACCGCCGTGATCGTCAAAACAGTGACAATGATGAGCAGTTTGAGGAAAATGGCAACAGAGAAAAGAAAAAAGAACGCCATAACAAAAACAGGAACAAGAATCACGGCAAGGACAACAAGGACAAAAAATGGGACCGTGGTGACGCAGGCCGTGAGGAAAAAGGCTCTGACAACACCAGAAAACAGCGTCCCTATTACAGCAAGCATCGACGTACACAGAAAAAAGGATGATACTGATCGGGATCCCGGCCGCATTTTGGCCGGGGTTTTTTAGGGAGAGAAGGATTGACAGATAAAAAAAAGCTGCTTCATCCCGGAGAGCGGGTGGATGACCTGCAGCGAAATGGATATGGGATAATTCAGGATCCGGGCAGGTTCTGCTTTGGCATGGATGCGGTGCTTTTATCCGGGTTTGCCAGGGTACGGCCAGGGGAACGGGTGCTGGATATGGGTACCGGCACCGGGATCATACCTATTTTGCTGGAGGCAAAGACTGAGGCTTCTCATCTTACGGGACTGGAGCTGATGGAAGAAAGCGCTGACATGGCCCGACGAAGCGTAGAATACAATGGCCTTTCGGATAAAATCGATATAGTTACGGGGGATATGTGCCGTGCATCGGAGATCTTTGGGCGTGGATGCTTTGAGGTGGTGACCGGCAATCCGCCTTATATGATAGAGGGACATGGACTAAAAAATGATACGGATCCTTTGGTGGTGGCCAGGCATGAGGTGGCCATGACCCTGGATGATCTGGTACGGGAGACAGCAGCGGTGTTGGTGTCCGGTGGCAAGTGCTTTTATGTTCACCGTCCCTTCAGACTGGCGGAGATCATGGTAAGCATGCGCTCCCATGGCATAGAGCCCAAACGGATGCAGCTGGTATACCCCTTTGTAGATAAGGAGCCCAATATGGTTCTCATAGAAGGAGTACGTGGTGGTCGTCCCCGCCTTACCGTAGAAAAGCCTCTTATTATATATAAAGAACAGGGAGTGTACACCGACGAAATTTACGATATATATGGATATTGATCCCTTCCCTGTCATCAAAAGCGCAGCGAAGGATCCTACTGGGTCACTGACCCAACGATAAGAAATGCACAAAAATACAGTAAACAACCACAAATAATTATACAAATTGTCCTTGCCACATCGCGCTTTAGTGTGTTAAAATGCTAAAGAATTGCGGACAATGGCGTTCGAAAACAGGATGCTATTGTCTCGTTTTTTAATACTTTGCAAGCTAGGGCTTGTGACAAGTAAGGAGGTTTTCATGAAAAAGAGAGTTTTAAGCGCTGTACTTGCAGCAACAATGGTTTGCAGCCTCTTTGCAGGCTGTGGCGGTTCAGGTTCCAAGGGTGGAGAAGCTGACAGCAACACCTTCAGGATCGGAGGCATCGGCCCTGTTACCGGTGCTGCAGCCATCTACGGTTCCGCAGTTCGTAACGCAGAGCAGATCGCAGTTGATGAGATCAACGAGGCAGGCGGTATCAACGGTTACCAGGTATCACTTCAGTTTGAGGATGATGAGCATGATGCAGAGAAGTCTGTAAACGCTTACAATTCACTTAAGGACTGGGGTATGCAGATCCTTGCAGGTACCGTTACTACCACACCTTGTATTGCAGTGGCAGATAAGGCAGCAGCAGACGGCATGTTTGAGATCACACCCTCTGCTTCGTCTACAGATGTTATCAAAAACGACAACGTATTTCAGGTATGCTTTACAGACCCTAACCAGGGATCAGCTTCAGCCAAGTATATCTCTGACAAGGGCTTAGGTACCAAGATCGGTATCATCTATGACAGCTCTGACGTATATTCTTCAGGAATTTATGCCAAGTTCAAGGAGGAGGCTGCCAATCTTGGTCTTGAGATTGTTTCCGAGTCCGCCTTCACAGCTGATTCCAACACAGACTTTTCTGTACAGCTTCAGGATGCAAAGGATGCCGGCGCTGACCTTATGTTCCTTCCCTTCTA
>CAMOFS010000017.1 GCA_946613735.1 uncultured Lachnospiraceae bacterium
CGATGATAAAATGTTCGTTTGACATAATAAGATCCTTCGCTCAGGATGACAGGGACATCCCAAATAACAGAGCTCATCCCGGATCATCGCAGGATCATTCCTCTGCAAATATTTCCGCTGAAGACTCCTCGGTCACTGCCGCCTCCTCAGCCTCGTTACTCTTGATCCCGGTGATCTCACGGAAGAGATCCATGAACTCCTTACCTGTGATAGTCTCCTTTTCAAAGAGGTATTCCGAGATCCTATCCAGAGCCTCGCGGTTATCCATCAGAAGCTTTTTTGCTTCCTCATAGCACTTAGTGATCATGGAAAGAACTTCCTTGTCGATCTCCGCAGCTGTCTCGTCACCGCAGTTGAGTGCCATCCTGCCCTCCAGGTACTGGCTCTCCACCGTAGCCAGACCCATCATGCCGAACTTATCACTCATGCCGAAACGGGTAACCATGTTCCGGGCGATATTGGTGGCATTCTCGATATCATTGGCAGCACCGCTGGTATAGGTAGAAAAAACGATCTCCTCAGCAGCTCGCCCACCCATATAAGTAACGATCTTGGCAATGAGCTCGTCCTTGGTCTCCAAAAACTTCTCCTCCTCGGGAGTCTGGAGGGTGTATCCTAAGGCACCCATGGTACGGGGAACTATGGTTATCTTCTGTACCGGCTCTGCGTTCTTCTGGAGAGCGGAAACCAGGGCATGACCCACCTCGTGGTATGCAACATGGCGGCGCTCCTTTTCGCTCATGGCCCGGTCTTTTTTCTCCTTGCCGCCTACAGCCACAAGCTCGAAGGCCTCAAAAAGATCACTTTGGTTCACAAACTTCCTGTCGTGCTTGACGGCTATGATGGCCGCCTCATTGATGATATTGGCAAGATCCGAACCCACCAGTCCGGCCGAAGCCAATGCCAGTGCATCCAGATCCACGGTCTCATCCATGGCCACATCCTTACTGTGGACCTTAAGGGTCTCCAGTCTTCCCTTCATGTCAGGGCGGTCTACGATGATACGCCTGTCAAAACGACCGGGACGCAAAAGAGCCTTATCCAAAACCTCAGGTCTGTTGGTGGCCGCCAGGATCATCAGACCCTTTGAACTCTCAAAGCCATCCATCTCCGCCAAAAGCTGGTTAAGTGTCTGCTCGCGCTCATCATTGCCACCTCCGAATCTGGAATCGCGGCTCTTACCTATGGCGTCGATCTCGTCTATGAATATAATGCAGGGCGCCTGCTTGTTGGCCTCCTTGAAAAGATCACGGACACGGGAAGCACCCACACCTACAAACATCTCCACAAAGTCGGAACCTGCAAGAGAGAAGAAGGGTACTCCCGCCTCTCCTGCGACAGCCTTGGCCAGAAGGGTCTTACCTGTTCCGGGAGGACCCACCAAAAGCGCACCCTTTGGAAGCTTGGCTCCGATCTTGGTGTATTTTTTGGGATTGTGTAAAAAGTCCACAACCTCCTGAAGAGATTCCTTGGCCTCATCCTGTCCGGCCACATCGGCAAAGCTGACTCCGGTGGTCTTCTCCACATATACCTTGGCACCGGAGCGTCCCATGGAAAAGGGACTTCCGCCACCCATATTTCTCATTACCAGACCAAATATACCCCAGATGATAAGCAGAGGAAGCACTATGCTTAGAATATTGTATATGATAGTGGCAGCCACGCTGCTGGAGCCACGGTTGATCTCAACGTTATGCTCCTTTAAAAGTGGCAGAAGCTGCTCGTCGTTGAGATAGCCGGTATAGTAAGTCACCGTATACCTCTGACCGGTCTGTCTCTCAAAGCTGCTGGCAAAATTATCCGTCTCCTGTCCTTCTTTTCTGAACTTGGAGTCCGGCTTTAAGGTGATGGTAATGGTATCACTGGTGATCTCCACCTTGGAAACCTGGTCCTCCTCTACCAGCTGTAAAAACTGAGAGTATGTGATCTGTTGCTTTTGGGATGTACCCGCACTGTTCCAGAACCATGTCGTGATAAAAAGCGCGATCAGGGAAAACAGTGCAAGCATGAAAAGCGGCTGGCGGTGCTTGTTGTTATTGTTATTGTCACCGCCTTGGTTGTTGTTATCATTCATCGCTTTATTGTCTGCCTTTCTTAGTCCGCAGTATCCTCTGCGGTACTTAAATCTTCAGAGGAGCCTGACTCCTCCATCAATCTCTCGGTAATGCCGTTGATGTCATTGTATCCGTCCACCACTATATCCAGGCTGCCATTAAGGCTCTGGATGCTGGCCGAGATCTCTTCCATGGCCGCTGATGTGGACTCAATATTAGCACTGATGCTGTTTGCATCATTAAGAGTGCGGTTTAATAGATCCTCCAATTGTCTGGCCTTATTCTCAATGTCCTTGGCGTGCGTATTAAGATCCTCGGTATTGGCAGCTATCTCCTTAAAGGCGTTGTCAACCTCCTCTGCCCCCGCGGTGCACTCGTCCACCGACCGCTGGCCTTCTGCGATCTCTGTCCGTACCCGCTCAGTCTGGGCATTGATGCCCTCTAATATGTTATGGATCTCAGTGGTAAACTTAGCCGAATCATCGGAAAGATTCCTGATCTCGGATGCAACCACCGCAAAGCCCTTGCCGTGTTCTCCCGCCCTGGCGGCCTCTATGCTGGCATTCAATGACAAAAGGTTGGTCTGTGATGTGATTTCGTCTAAGGTCTGGAGTATCTCAACTATCTCATTGGTAGCGTCTCCCAGCTCTCCAACTGCGGTGCCGACCTCATCCATACGTACCTTGAGATCTTCCATCTGCCGGGTCAGCTCTGCCACCTGGCGACCGCCCTCAGCAACCTTTTCACTGTTGGCTCCGGATGCCGCTGCCATCTCCATACTGGTCTCAGTTACTGTCCTGACCTGATCTACACTTCCTGCCACCATGGTACGGATCTCATCTACCTCATCCACCTCACTGGCGGCACTCTTGGTAACGTGCTCTGTTGCTTCGGCTATCTGTAACGAGATCTGGTTGGACATATTGATGGACTCGTCTATCTTTTTACTTGTATTGCCCAAAACATTCACAGACTGTGAAATATGTCCCACCAGGGACTGGGCCTTTTCTCTCTGGCGCTCACTTTCCTCACCCTTTTCCTGGATGTAATCGATCTGCTGCTTTGACATCCTGCAAAGCGACACATATATGATCATGGCGCTGATGATATATGTGATGCTAATCACCAGGGCATCCAGCCCCCATGATTCGGATAGTCTCTTTTCTCCCACATGGAAGTAGAAAAAGATCATGCAGCCCGCCGACAATATACACTGTAAAACTATGGGTCCGATGCTCTCATACAGCACCACCAAAAAGATGGCTAAGAAAAACATCAGAAAGTTCGTGGTGCAGGGCCACATCTTCATCAGCATACATGATAAAAATGTCATCATAACCACCATCATATACATCATCGGTACCGGCGATATCTTTTTAGATAAAAAATAAAGCACCGCAGTCAGTACAAACGCCGCCACCACCATGCCTATCATAGTACCCGGAGCCACGAAAAATGCGTTGGCCACAGACCTTAAGGCAATGCAGATGAACATGGATATGATGAACGCCTGGTTCTTTCTCCTAATAAGTTCTATGTATCCCATATATATCCTCCCATAAAAGATCCTTCACTTTGTTCAGGATGACCCCCGTCATTCTGAGGGCATAGCCCGAAGGATCCATTAGATTATAACATATTTCCTACATCCCAATCAAATCATGTATCCTAAAGGATAAAGAAAGCCTGTAATCCTCCGTTGGACGTGAAAACGACACGAGCACAGCTTCCTTTTCAGGATCATAGTACCAGGCGCTTTCATTCTCATCCATGGCCTTATAAAAATCAGGTCCATATAGCCTCTGAGCCAGTGCCTTTCCGTCCAGCGCCACACCGAGCGGAGCAATCTTGTCGCAGAATACGGTATAAAGGATCTGATCCGTGCCCGTCTCATAGCTTCCTTCCCTTTTTACGTCCAAAAGTATCTCATCCGAAAGGTCTCCGGATATGGACATGGTGCTTCTTAAGAATACACCTTCCTCATAGTCCATGGTCTCCCCATCATCTTCATAAAGGGTATGCGACACTTCTTCGCCACCGGCCTGCGGATATACATATACCAAAAGCTTTTTAGGCTCCAGCTCACCGGCGCTCCTGTTATCGTTGCCAAAGCCTATACCCCTGCCGGATCCCTCCAAGATGGGCATGTCATAAGCCTGGGTGATCACACCGCCCCTGCAGATGAACATGGGAATATCAGACGTTGTCACAGGCAAAACGCTGCATGAACCGCCCTCGTGTCTCTCGAAGGTCTTCAGATCGATGAAATCGTCTCCCTCAGGGAAGTATACCTCTATCCCCTCTGCCCCCTGAGTTACCACGGGAGCCACCATCATGGAATCACCCATCATGAACTGGATCGCCTCATCATAGACCTTTGGATCGTCCTGGTATTTGTACAAAAGCGGTCTCATGACGGGTGCCCCCTCCCTGTGGGAGAGCTCCATCAGAGAATAGATGTATGGCAAAAGCCTGTATCTTAGACCTATAGCCTCCCGGATATCATCCCTTATCCCCTCGTACATCCATGGCTCGGTAACAGTATTATCAGTGTTGCAGGAATGAATGGAAAAGCGTGGCATAAATACGCCCATCTGTACCCATCGCAGTAAAAGCTCAGGCTCGGGATGCGGCCCGTCAAAGCCCCCTATATCGCAGCCCTGGTTGGCCACGCCCGAAAGCCCCATCCCCAGGATGGTACCGATATTGTACTGAAGGGCCTCCCAGCAGGTCAGATTGTCACCCGCCCAGGTAGAGGCAAAGCTCTGGATCCCTGCGCCTCCCGCCCGGCAGACCACAAATGGTCTGCGATGGGGATCCTTTTTCAAAAGCGCATCATAGGCAAGCTTGCACATAATATTGGCTGTAACCGACCTGTAAAGAGCCAGCCTCTCGGGCTGTCCCTCGGCATCCACCATGGCGTCATCATTGACTATGCTGTCCACCTCACAGTTGTCATCCCACACGGAATCTATACCGTAATCCAGCACATTTTCTGTAAGAAGCCTGCTCCACAGCTGCCTGTTTTTAGGGGAAGTAAGGTCGGCAAAATACCCGGGGCCGCCCCACCAGAAGCCGGTTTCCGGCCTCTCGCCTTTTTGATCCCTAATAAAAAATCCTGCTTCCTCAAGCTCTGCAAGCATGGGATGTACCTTTAAAAAACCGGGCTTAACATTGGCACTGATCCTCACGCCCTTGTTTTTCATCCTTTTAACAAATCCCGCCGGATCCGGGAATCTGTCATGATTCCAGGTAAATACACAGCGCTTGTTGTCAGCACCGGTGGTATAACCCGACGAAAGCATGAAGCCTGTCATAGGCATATTCTCATCCTTTGCCTTGTCCACAAATTCCAATATGGCCTCGTCGCTTTTTTGGGGAAGCTCCGAATAATACATGGAAGACCCCAGATAACCAAAGGCGTATTTGGGGAAAAGGGGCTGCCTGCCCGTAAGATATGTATAACCCTCCACCACATCGGATATGGCGGGACCCGCTATGAAAAAGTAGTCCAGCTTGCCTGCGTCAGCTGTGTAGGTATAGTGCTCGGGGAAGTAGTTGCATTTGCCCCGTCCCATATCGAACTCCGTAGGACTCATGTTATGGTAAAACATACCCGATGCAACCTTGGTCTTTTCATTAAGCCTGATAAAAAACGGGATGTGCTTGTACAAAGGATCCGTCTTTGCCGGATCATAGCCCAGCGAATCGCTGGGATACATCCTGAGTCTGTCCCCGTATTTGTTGAGAGATCCGCTTTTTTCGCCAAAGCCGTAGAACCGGTCTCCCTCAAAGATACGTCCCAGGTGGTGGCGGCGGAAATTACCGTCCTTACGATATGCCGCACCGTATACGTCCTCTGCAAGTACGGATCCGTCTACGCCAAGGAATCTCAGCCCGAATCCATCCCTGTTAACCTCCACCTTTACAAAGCTTCCCGCTGCAGAAAAGGTGATCGTCTCGTCCTCGGATAAAACCTCAGGGGCAAGGGGCGTGATGCGAGACCTCATATCCCCAAAAAAGTCATCCGCGTCGTCCTCCCACCCTGTAGTGACCAGGTTGTAGGACAGTTCGCGATAGTCCTCGTCAAAAGAAGTGACAACCCGCACGATATTTTCATTTAAAAAAATAAGGTCAAGCTTTGCACCATCGGTACAAAGCTTGACGGATCTGATACCCAGCTCATATGATAATAATCTGTTCGCTGAAATCATCTAAAATATACTCCTCGTCAAAAAGATCCGGTTATAACAGCTTCTCGTATTCTTCGGTAACCATTGGCTTGTGGAAGAAATACCCCTGACCATAGGTACATCCGTGGGATATCAGGAAATCTACCTGCTCCTGGGTCTCTATGCTCTCAACTATGGTGGAGATATCCATAAGCTTCGCCATGTTAAGAACCGACTCTAAAATGCTCTTTTCGGAATCATCCACCGATATCTTTACATCCAGATACTTCATGTCGATCTTTACCATATCCACCGACATCTCATCAAGTGCATTAAGGGAAGCATAGCCACTTCCAAAGTCGTCTATGATGACGGTAAACCCGGCGTCCCTAAGCTTGTCTATCTCAGTAGCGATCTTGTCATCCTCGGAAGAGAAATCAGACTCGGTGATCTCCACCTCTAAAAGGTCATGATCCAGATCGTATTCATCCATACATGCCACTAAAAACCTGGTAACATCCATGGTGTAGATATCTGCACGGGAAAGATTGATGGAAAGAGGAAGAACTTCCTTGCCATCCCTCTTGGTCTCACCCATGAACATCACTACGTTCTCCCAAATCTTCCTGTCTACCACTGACGCAAAGCCGGTACGCTCCAGCTCCGGCATAAACCTGCCGGGGCCTATGATACCATCCTTGAAGTGATTCCATCTGATCAGCACCTCGGCACCGGCCACCTCGCCGCTTACCAGGTCAACCTTGGGCTGGAGATAGTAGATGAACTCTCCGGCGTCGAGTCCCCTCTTAACATCCGATAAGAACTCGTATTCATTCTTGGACTCGGTACCCATGATAGGCTGGTACTCGGCTATGTGATTGGCATAATCATCATGAACGGAGGAAAGGGCAATCACTGCCTTTTTGTAAATCTCCGAAACCTCCTCGGTGGGATCCTCCACCTCGTAAAGTCCAACCTTCACTCCGAAGCCTGTGGTGATCTCGTTATTCTCCATGGCGCGGCTTAGGCGCTTCTCAAACTCATCCACTGCAGCCTTTTTGTTGGGACATAATACTGCGAAGTCATCCCCACCTAAGTAACCTGCTATGCCCCCATGCCTATGAGTAAACTCCTTGAGGTAATTACCCAGGGTGCGCAGATAGCTGTCTCCGCGATCCCAGCCGTAGAAGTGGTTGTACAGCTTGAAATGATCCACGTCCAAAGCTATCATCCACAGCTTCTCACTGCGGTGGCTCCTAAGCAGCGTATATACGTTGTTGAAAAATGCCTCCTTGAACTCAAGTCCCGTAAGCTCATCCACCTTCCTGTCATCCGCAACAAACTGGCGATCCACAAGCTGAACCAGCTCCTTTTGCTTTTCAAACAAAGCGATGGTGGTAAGCACCCGGCGCAAAACGATACGATCCATGAAAGGCCGGGAGATGAAGTCTATGGCTCCCAGGTCAAAGGCATGCTCGATATTTCTCTCATCATTGTCGGAGGATATCATGATCACCGGCAGGTAATCCGTCATATGCTTTTTGCGCATGAACTCCAACACATCAAAGCCGTTCATCCCGGGCATGATAAGGTCAAGCAAAACAATATGGATATCATAAAAATGCTCCATAATGTAGTCACAGGCCTGCTGTCCGTTCTCAACCTCTATGACGTCAGCCCTGTCACTGAGTATATCCCTGAGTATCTGGCGGTTGATCATGGAATCATCCACTACCAGAACCTGATATCTCTTCGTCACATCCATACGCAATCCCCCGTATAACTGTGTTTTTTCCCGTCTTTTTGACGGGATAATAACATAATACTACTTTACATAAGAAATTACCACTAAAATATTCTTGACACTTAGGCCCGATAATAGGAAAATAATACTCAGGGGGATTTTGCGTAATATGGACGGGTTGTCTTTTAAAAGAGATGTTCATCACATGCTTTTGCTTATCACTCTTGTAGTCGTGATAGGCGATGTCTTTATATTACTCTTGTCCCGTACTCTCGGAAGCGACTATTCATCCTCCTATGCTAATCTTTCAGAGAACTGGTATCACGCAGGCAATTTCGGTGTCTCCGACGAGCCCATTGCCCATTCCATCAGTCTCAAAAAGAACTCCTCCTATTTTGTTCACATCAAGATCCCGGAGGATTTTCCCATTAAGAGCCGCAGCTGTATCACCTTCACTTCTTACGCCTGTGCCTTCGATGTTACCGTGGACGGCGAGATCATATACAGCTATGGGAAGGACAGACTGCGCCAGAAAAAGATGATCCCCCGCAAAAACCATTATATCTGCATCCCCGACGATGCCTCCAGCAGAGACGTCAGGATATCCTTCATAGCCGGAAGGGACGGCGGTTCCGTCCTTACCGATGGCAGCTATTTCGGTGAGATAGATACCTTAGCCCGTATTTTTACCATCAAGCGCGGCTACGCTTTTATCATCTGCGCATTTTTCTTAAGCTTTGGTACACTGCTTATTGTCATGGCTCTGCTCACCGGAAGGTTCCGCATCCAGACCTCTTCACCTACCATAGCGCAGGCCCTTTTGCTTATCGACCTTGGCATCTATATCAGCAGCTACAACGACACTCTGCTGTACTTCTTGAGGAATGACATCGTATGCACCTTTATCGAATACGTATCCCTGTTTTCGTTACCATTTTTCATGCAGGCGGTGATCATTACCAACAGATACAAATACCTAAAGCCTGTACACTGGGTGATCACCATCTTTGACATTCTCATAGTGATAGTTGCAATAGTACTGCACCTTACCGATGTCATCCACCTTATTACCATGAATGATCATATACACCTTTTCATGGGCATCCACGGTCTCTACTCTCTTATCTGGCTCCGCAACATCCACATCAAAGAGCGTAAAAGTACACGCTCATACCTGTATGCTGACGCAGCCATGGAGACCATTGACTACGGTATCATAGCACTAATAGTACTTTGCCTTATCAATCTGCTGTTATGGAACAGCGGCATCTATCGTTTGGACTTTTTGAACTCAGATGTAAAGGGCAACTTCATCATACTTGGTGCTCTTGTCTTTTCCAGCTGTGTTATCCTGTCCTATCTCTACCACAGCTTAGGCATTGCCCACGAGAGCGAGATCAAAAAGAGCCTTACCGAGGCTGCTTATACAGATGAGCTCACAGGGCTTTCCAACCGTGCTTATTGTGATAAGCTCATAGGCTCCCGTGATCAGGGCGACTGGACCGGAAGCCTGGTCTTTTTGGATCTGGACGGACTTAAGATAATCAACGATACTTCCGGTCACGAGGCCGGTGACAACTACATCAGAGCCTTCTCTTCCATCATCAGATCCGTTCTCCCCAAGGAAGTTGTTATCTGCCGTATGGGTGGAGACGAGTTTTTGGTCATTATGGATCATTATGATGAGGCCGGTGCCAAAAAGGCTGTCAGCGATATCGATGCCGCAGTCAGTTCCTACAATAATGATCACCGTACCATGCCTATTCATTACTCAGTAGGCATGGCCTCCTACGATGGAGATAATACCTTTAATCCCATGGAGCTCTTCAGGCTTGCAGACGAGCGCATGTATGTCATGAAGGACGAGCACCACAGACAGGAGAAAGGAGGCCGGATATGACCATTAACCGTAATATCCGCTTATCCCTTCTCGCACTTTCTTTCCTTCTGATAGTCATTGTGACTGCGGTTTCCAGCCAGAGCTACAACGGCTTCTCAAGGGAGGCGGGCATTTCTGAGAACACCTGGATGGTCAGTCTCAACGGCAAATACCTGGGACAAAGCTCCAGCGAGGACGTTATGTCCGATTTCAACCTCAGCTTAAAGAGGGGAGATGTTTTGGCCATCTACACAGTCCTGCCTGATCTGGGAGATCTGGATTTCCCCACGCTGTATCTTCAGAGCAGGTACAGCGGCTTCAATATCTACCTGGACGGCAACTACTACAAGCAGTACAACATGGTTGACTTCAGGAACAACCGTTATATCGGCCGTAACAACTACATGATCTCCCTGCCCAAGGACTACGCCGGCAAGATCTTAAGACTTGAGATCTTTACCGCCAAGGACGGCATAAGAGAGACTGTTACTCACACCACCCTTGGCGAATACCTGGACCTGGAAGCTCTTTATATCTGCAAATACATGGCACCGTTTTTGACCGGATCAGTCATGATAGTGCTTGGCATTCTTATGATCCTGCTGTCCTCCATCCTGCTTCCCTTCAGGCGGGAGATAGCCTTCAATCTATATGCCGGAGCACTGTTTACCACCATAGGCGTGGGGCTCCACAGCTATTATGGGCTCACATCCCTGTATGCCTATATCTTCCATGAGACTGAGAT
Source organism: uncultured Lachnospiraceae bacterium (assembly GCA_946613735.1). The sequence goes on from CAMOFS010000017.1 coordinate 10,595, forward strand.
CTTTGAGGCCATGCTTTTGCTTATGCTGCCTCTGATCATGATATACTTAAACCTTTTATTCGATTTTCCCTACAAAAAGGTTTACTATGCCATTCTAATTCTGGCATTCGGCAATTTCGGCGTCAGGGTATTTCTCCACACGAGAAAGATCCTTTATTTTGGCTTTTCCAAGGAACCGGCCATCCTTCAGAAGATATCCGGTTTGCCGCACTTTGAGCGCTTTACCATGATCATAGTGACATCAGCCTCCATGTTCCTGCTGCTTTCGGGTCTTTACAGGTTCTTCAGGGCCTCCACCTCATCCATTGATAATACTGAGGAATACGGCCACCTGACTCAGGTAGCATACGAGGATCCCCTGACCGGACTCATCAACAGAGGCGGTCTTTCCATAGAGTTTTCCGAATATGAGAGAGAGGGACTGGAGTACTATATCATCCACTTCGACGTTAACAATCTGAAGAGAACCAATGATACCTATGGACACCAGACAGGTGACAAGCTACTCAAGGTCTTTGCAACCAGCTTGGATCAGGTATTTGGAAAAAGCGGCGTGTGCAGCAGACAGGGCGGTGACGAGTTTACCGTGCTTTTGCGGGCCAAATATGAGGAGACCATATGGGCACTTTTTGAAAAGCTGGATCGCAAGCTTGAAGATGAGGCCCGAAAGGCCGGTCTTCCCACTGCTGTCGGCGCTGCTTACGGATATGCCTTCCGCGCCAACTTCAAGACCATCCACGAGGCCTCCATGGCCGCTGATCAGCATATGTATGAGTGCAAGCACCGTATGAAAAAGCCGGTTACTAACGGTTAAAAGGATAATAAAACATCGACCGCCACAAACCTAATAAAAGGTTTGCTACGCGGCCGATGTTTTTATAACCTCGTTTTTCATTTATCCCAGATGGAATTGATCTTCATCCCGGCGGAGCGTCTTTTTACCTCTGCCCAGAATTCATCATCAGAGACCTCATTATTATTCTCGAGAAGATAATCAAACATCATCCCCATCACATTACTGCGCTGCTTTGCATCATCCACATACTCATCCATCTGCTCCGTAGCAGCGGAAAGCCTCTTTATGACGGCCTCCATGCAGTCAGGGATCATCTTATCCACCTCTCCACGCACATAAGCCGAGGCTGCGGGAGCTTTCTCAGCTGTGGTAACCCCCACCACCAGGTCTCCCTTCTTGCAGAGCTCGGGGAAATCAAAGTCACTCATCTCGAGATGTCCCACAACATGGACCCGTATGCCCTTGTTCCTGCAGAGCTGCTGGGCAAACCTGTCACTGGTGTCATTGTCCGTGGCGATGATGGCGATATCTATGCCCTCCGCATCCGGTGCGGCAAAGATCTTGTTTTTTACCTCAACATCCTTGGGCACGGCAAATACCATCTCCTGCGCAATGATAGTTATATTGTGGGTAAAGCGGTAAAGCTTGAAAAACTTTTCCTTGGCGGCATATCCTCCGCCCACTATAGCTATACGCTTTCCTTCTATGTCTTCAAAGAATGGAAATAAAACCATATCAATATACTCCCATTA
>CAMOFS010000018.1 GCA_946613735.1 uncultured Lachnospiraceae bacterium
ATCCCTGCACCAATCCTTATGGCTGGACCAAGTCCATGTTGGAGCAGATCCTTTCCGATATACAGTTTGCAGACAAGGAGTGGAACGTGATCCTTCTCCGTTACTTCAATCCCATCGGGGCTCACAAATCGGGCCGCATCGGAGAAAACCCCAACGGTATCCCCAACAACCTTATGCCTTATATCACGCAGGTTGCTGTGGGCAAGCTTGAAAAGCTGGGTGTCTTTGGAGATGACTATGATACTCCCGACGGCACCGGTGTACGTGACTACATCCACGTGGTGGATCTGGCAGTCGGTCATGTAAAGGCTCTTAAAAAGATAGAAGAGAAGGCCGGCCTTAAGATCTACAACCTTGGCACAGGTACCGGTTATTCTGTTTTGGATATCGTAAAGAACTTTGAAGAGGCTACCGGAGTAAAGATCCCCTATGAGATCAAGCCCCGTCGTGCCGGAGACATAGCGGAAAACTACGCCGATGCTTCCCTTGCCAAAGAGGAGCTGGGCTGGGTTGCCGAAAACGGCATCCGTGAGATGTGTGCCGACTCATGGAACTGGCAGAAGAACAATCCTAATGGATATGATGACTGATTTTCACCACCCCTGTCATCCTGAGTGTTAGCGAAGGATCTTTACCAAAAGGATGTAAGAATTAAAAAAAATAAAAAAAGTACTTGCATTTTGTGAGAGGATAGTGTAATATACATTCGTTGTCTGTTCACGGCGACAAGGATAAGGTTCCTTGGTCAAGTGGTTAAGACGTCGCCCTCTCACGGCGAAAACAGGGGTTCGACTCCCCTAGGAACTGCTAACTGGCATCTCCCGAGATTTCTCGGGAGATGTTCTTGTTATAGGTCATAGTTTACGGTAAGAGACATTGTCAAAAAGAGAAGATTACGAAAAGAAAACAGAGGAGTTCATCACTCCCATACTTGATGAGATGGGCTTTTATCTTGTGGATGTGGAGTATGTGAAGGAAGGCAGCTCCTATTATCTTAGAGCTTACATCGACAAGGAGGGTGGTATCACCATCAACGACTGTGTAGATGTCAGCCGCAGGATGAATGAGATCTTAGACAAAGAGGATTATGTCAAGGATGCCTATATTTTTGAAGTGAGCTCTCCTGGACTTGACCGGCCCTTAAAAAAGGACAAGGACTTTGAACGTAATATAGGAAAGCAGGTCGAGCTTAAGACCTTCAAGCCTTACGACAACCAAAAGGAGTTTACCGGCATACTTAAGGCTTACAGTGAAGATACGGTTACCATAACCTTTGAAGACGGAGATTTCGATTTTGACCGCAAGGAGCTGTCGATGATCCGTCCAGCCATAGAATTTTAGAAGTATCATTGTTTTAAAAACACCGGAGGTAAAAAATGGATACTAACGAACTTTTTAACGCCATCAAATTACTTGAGTCAGAGAAGAACATCAAGAGGGAGAGCCTTTTTGATGCTATCAAGGTTTCTCTTATCAATGCCTGCAAGACTTATTATGGCACAGCAGAAAACATTTCCGTTAATATCGATCCCGACAGCTGTGAGCTTCACGTTATCGCAGCCAAAAAGGTTGTTGAGGATGTTGAGGATGACGCTCTTGAGATGGACCTCGAGGAGGCCCGTGAGATCGATTCCCATTTTGAGGTTGGCGATACAGTAAATGTTGAGATTGATCCCACCAACTTCGGACGTATAGTTACCAGCTCTTCAAAGAATATGGTCATCCAGAAGATCCGCGAGGATGAAAGAAGCGTGGTATATGACGAGTTCTCCGAGAAGGAGCATCAGATCGTCACCGGTACCGTTCAGAGAAATATCGGCAGAAATGTCAGCATCAATCTCGGCCGTGCCGATGCTCTTTTGACAGAAAAGGAGCAGATCCGCGGCGAGCACTATAACCAGAATGACAGGATCAAGGTATATATCCTTGAGGTCAGGAATACTCCCAAGGGCTTAAAGATCCGTGTATCCCGTACTCATCCTGAGTTTATCAAGAGACTCTTTGAGGAAGAGGTTACTGAGGTACGTGAGGGTATCGTCGAGATCAGAGCCATTGCCCGTGAGGCAGGCAACCGTACCAAGATAGCAGTTTGGTCTAATGACCCTGACGTTGATCCCGTAGGTGCCTGCGTAGGTATGAACGGAAGCCGTGTCAATGCAGTGGTATCCGAGCTGGGCAACGAGAAGATAGACATTATCAACTGGAACGAGAATCCCGCCATGATGATCGAAAACGCCCTTTCACCCGCCAAGGTCATCTCTGTTATCGCAGATTCTGACGAGAAGACAGCCAAGGTAGTTGTTCCCGATTACCAGCTTTCACTTGCCATCGGTAAAGAGGGGCAGAATGCCCGCCTTGCAGCCCGTCTTACAGGCTTCAAGATCGACATCAAGAGCGAGACCCAGGCCAGAGAATCCGGTGACTTCCTCGATTATGATGAGGATTATGATGAGTACTATGACGAGGATGAGTATTACGATGAGGAAGAGTACTACAATGAGGACGGCGAGTACATCGGCGACGATATAGATGAAGAAGCAGCAGAAGAAGAGGCTGCATCAGAGGAAGAAGCTGCATCAGGTGAAGAAGAGTAACAGAACTCCGCAGCGCAGATGTGTAGGCTGTGGGAAAAGCTTTGATCAGGATAAGCTTTTACGTGTCAGAAAAAGTGGTGAGGGCGTGATAACACTTGCCAACGGATGTAACGAAAATGGCAGGAGTGCTTATATCTGCAGGGATATAGGCTGCCTTGAGAATGCGCGTAAAAAAAGAAGCTTTGAGAGATCTTTAAGGTGTGCCGTCTCAAAAGAGATGTATGACTGCATAGAGGAGGAGCTTTCATCCATATGAATCAGGACAAGGTGCTTTCGTCACTTTCCCTCTGTAAAAAAGCCGGGCTTTTAGCCTGCGGCGAATTCCAGGTGGAGGAGGCGGTGAAGTCCGGCAAGGGATATCTTGTGATACTGGCAGAGGATGCCGGTGCACGTGTAAAAAAAGATGTTACCGATATGTGTAATTACTATAAGGTAGATATTTCAGAATATGGAAGTCGTGATTCACTGGGACAGGCCGCGGGCAAGGGATATCTAAGCCAGGTCTGTGTGACGGATAAAAAGTTCTCCGAGAATATAAAGCAAAAAATGGAGGTAAGTTATGGCAAAAATGAGAATTCATGAGTTGAGTAAGGAACTTAATATATCCAGTAAGGACATAATTGCCATACTTTCAGATAATGGCATAGAGGGCAAGACCGCTTCAAGCGGCCTGGAGGAAGACCAGATAGCTTTGGTAAAGTCAAAGCTTTCTCCTGCTGCTAAAAAAGAAGTGCCCAAAAAGGAAACGGCTGCAAAAGCTCCTGAAAAAACAGCATCACCGGCAAAAGCAGAGGCTAAGCCTGAGACAAAGGCAGAGCCTAAGCCCGAGGCAAAAGCAGAAGCAAAGCCCGCTCCCAGGAAAAAGCCTGCAGGTGCTGCTCCTGCAGATGCCCCCAAAAAGAAAAAGAACATTACTGTGGTTGTCAACTCACAGTATTCCAAAAACGGCAACGGTCAGGGTGGCAGACATCAGGACAGGCGTCCCAGACCCGGTGCAGACAGGAGAGCCCCCGGTGCACAGAGCGGCTTTAGAGGAGAGGGACACTCCATCATTAAGCCCAGACCCGAGAGTGAGCGCACCAGAAGATCTGAGGCTACCAATGCATATCCAGAGCAGGAGATCTTACCTGCACCCGAAAAGAGGGCTCCCGAAAAGGCTGCTCCTGAGAGAAAGCCTGTTGAAAAGAAGCCCGTAGATAAGCAGGTAACAGAAAACAGACCCGCAAGAGTAGAGGTACCTGCCAGACGTGAAGAGTCAGCAGGCAGAGTAGAGCGTCCTGCTGATAAGGCACATGATAAGGCAAGGCACCAAAAGCCCATCAAGAAGGAAGGCGGCCAGCAACAGCAGCAGGGTAATTCCCAGCCTAACCAGAACAAGGACAATGCCCGCCGACCCGACCGCAACAAAAAGGGCAAGGGTGGTAACAATAAGCAGGATAGAGATGCTCTTGGCAAGAAGCAGGAGAGCTTCATCAATCTCGAGAAGAACGGCGGTAAGAAAAAGAACAAGCCCAAGGACAAGGGCCCCGTTCGTAATGAGGACGAGATCCTTACCCTTATCCTTCCCGAGAGGATGACCATCAAGGAGCTTTCCGACAAGATGCTGATACAGCCCTCAGCCGTAGTTAAAAAGCTCTTCATGAAGGGACAGATGGTTACAGTAAACCAGTCCATCACTTATGAAGAGGCTGAGGAGATAGCTTTAGAGTTTAACTGTGTATGTGAGCCTGAGGAAAAGGTCGATGTTATCGCCGAGCTTCTTAAGGAGGATGAAGAGGATGAGAAGAACCTTGTTAAGCGTCCTCCCGTTGTCTGCGTAATGGGTCACGTTGACCATGGTAAGACCTCCCTTTTGGATGCCATCAGGGATACACGTGTTACTGACCGCGAGGCCGGCGGCATTACACAGAAGATCGGTGCTTACGGCGTGTCCATTAATGGTGAAAAGATCACATTTTTGGATACCCCCGGACACGAGGCTTTCACTGCCATGCGTATGCGCGGTGCTAATTCCACGGATATTGCCATCCTCGTTGTTGCGGCAGATGACGGTGTCATGCCCCAAACAGTTGAGGCTATTAATCATGCCAAAGCTGCAGGTATCGAGATCATCGTTGCCATAAATAAGATTGATAAGCCCGGAGCCAATATCGACAGGGTAAAGCAGGAGCTTTCTGAGTATGAGCTGATCCCCGCAGACTGGGGCGGTACCACGGAGTTCGTTCCGGTTTCCGCCAAGACAGGCCAGGGCATAGACGATCTTTTGGAGACCATTCTTTTGACCTCCGAGATCTTAGAGCTTAAGTCCAATCCCAAGCGTAATGCCAGGGGACTCTGTATCGAGGCAGAGCTGGACAAGGGTCGCGGCGTAGTTGCTACCGTACTTGTTCAAAAGGGTACCCTTAAGGTAGGTGATCCCGTAGCTGCCGGAAGCTCTTACGGTAAAGTACGTGCCATGGTTGATGAACACGGCAGGAATGTTAAAAAGGCCGGTCCCTCCACAGCTGTCGAGATCCTTGGTCTTTCCGAGGTTCCCAATGCAGGCGAGATCTTCGTTGCCATGGATAGTGAAAAAGAAGCCAGAAGCTTTGCCGAGACCTTTGTTTCAGAGAATAAGAACAAGCTTATTGAAGAGACCAGAAGCCGCATGAGTCTTGATGATCTGTTCTCGCAGATTCAGGCCGGCAACTTAAAGGAGCTTGACCTCATCGTTAAGGCTGACGTACAGGGCTCTGTGGAGGCAGTCAAGAACTCACTTGAAAAGCTTTCCAATGACGAGGTAGTGGTCAAGGTAATCCACGGTGGTGTAGGTGCCATAAACGAGAGCGACGTTATCTTAGCATCTGCCTCTAATGCCATCATTATCGGCTTTAACGTCAGACCAGATCCCGCCGCCAAGCAGACTGCTGACCATGAGGGCGTAGATGTAAGGCTTTACAACGTTATCTACAACGCCATCGAGGACGTTGAGAGCGCTATGAAGGGCATGCTTGAGCCTATTTACGAAGAAAAGATCACCGGTCACGCAGAGATCCGTCAGATATTTACCGCTTCAGGCGTGGGTAACATCGCAGGAAGCTATGTCACCGACGGTAACATCGTCCGGGACAGCAAGGTGCGTATCTCGCGTGGCGAGGAGCAGATCTTTGAGGGTGCTCTGGCATCACTTAAGCGCTTCAAGGATGACGTAAAAGAGGTTAAGAGCGGCTACGAATGCGGACTTGTATTTGACGGCTTTGATGCCATTGCCGAGGGCGACATCGTAGAAGCATACATTATGGTAGAGGTACCCCGTTCATGAGAAAAAACAGTGTAAAGGGAACCAGGCTCAATGCCGAGGTTTACCGTGAGCTTTCCAATATCCTCCACGGCGGTCTCAAGGATCCCAGGATCCATCCCATGACCTCCGTTGTCAAGGTGGATGTGGCATCCGACCTTAAGACCGCAAAGGCCTATGTCAGTGTTTTAGGCACAGAGGAGGAAGCACAAAAGACCATGGAGGGTCTTAAGAGCTCGGCGGGCTTTATCAGGCATTCCCTGGCGAAGAACCTTAATCTTCGCAATACTCCCGAGATAGAATATATTTTGGATGACTCCATTGCTTACGGAGTCAGGATGACAAAGCTAATAGATGAGGTTGTTGGATCGGATGAATCAGACACAGAAGATGATGAGCCTTGATGAGGTTTTAGAGGATAAAAAATCTGTTGCCGTATCGGGGCATGTCCGTCCTGACGGAGACTGTGTAGGTTCATGCATGGCCATTTATAACTATATCGATACCTATTATCCTGATATAGATGTCCATGTGTATTTGGATCCCATCCCCGATATCTATAAGTTCATGAAGAATACTGATAAGATAGAACAGGTAGACAAGAACGATCTGCCTGTTTTTGATCTTTTCATAATGGCTGACTGCCATGATACCGGACGCCTGGGAGATTCGGCTAAAATCTTTAAAAAGGCTGCCCATTCTTTTTGCGTGGATCACCATCTGGGTGAGGACAGGATAGCAGAGATTAATTACATTTTTCCCCTTGCTTCTTCTGCCTGCGAGCTGGTGGGACAGCTTCTTCCCAATGAGAGGATCACTGATAAGATAGCCGAGTGCATTTACACCGGCATAGTTACGGATACCGGTGTATTCCAATACGAGTCCACAGCGCCTTCCACCCTTAGGATGGCAGCTGATCTTATGGAGACAGGGATACCTTTTTCAAAGATAGTTGATGAGACTTTTTTCCAAAAGACCTATAACCAGCAGCGAATCTTTGGATATTCACTTTTAAAAGCAAAGCTTCATTTTGATGGCAGGATCATATCCTTGTTTTTGACCAAGGCTGAGCTTAATGAATATCAGGTCATGCCTAAGCATTTAGAGGGCATAGCAGCCCAGCTTAGAGAGACAAAAGGCGTGGAAGTGGCGCTGTTTTTATACCAGACTGACGATGATGGTGGCTTCAAGGCTTCCACCAGGGCAGCTGCCTCCTGTGACATCAATCTGGCCGAGATCTGCTCCAGGTACGGCGGCGGCGGTCACGCCAAGGCTGCAGGCTTCCAGATAAAAATGGATCCGGTCGAGGCTGTAGAAAAGGTTGTGGCAGTGATAGAAAAAGAGCTTATAAAACTCGGGTAGTTTATGCAGGGCATAATAATCGTAAATAAAGACCGGGGCTTTACCTCATTTGATGTTGTGGCAAAGCTTAGGGGCATTTTAAAAACTAAAAAGATCGGACATACCGGAACCCTGGATCCTGAAGCTCGCGGGGTTCTTGTTGTTTGTGTTGGGAAGGCCACTAAGCTTGTGGATACCCTGATGGAGCATAACAAGACCTACGAGGCAGGACTTCTTTTGGGGCAGGATACTGATACCTATGATATCTGGGGCGAGACTGTCGCCACACATGAAGTGAACATAAGCGAAGATGAGGCTAGGGCGGCGGTTATGTCATTTATAGGCAGTCAAAAGCAGGTTCCTCCCATGTATTCAGCCAAAAAGGTTGACGGGAAAAAGCTATACGAGCTTGCAAGGGAAGGAAAGTCGGTTGAAAGAGCTGCCGTTGATATTGAGATCTATGATATTGATATCACCTCGGTGGCACTTCCTGAGGTAAGCTTTTTAGTCAGTTGCTCAAAGGGCACCTATATCAGGAGTCTCTGCCACGATATAGGAGAAAAATTGGGCTGTGGCGGATGTATGTCATCGCTGCTTCGGGTAAAGACCGGCGATTTTTGCCTGGATGATGCCCATACTTTGGAGGAGATCCAAAGCTTTTATGATGAGGGAAGAATAGATGAGCTTTTACTTCCCATCGACAAAGTTTTAGGCTACAAGAAAGCTTACGTAATAAGCGGCTTTGAAAAGAAGCTCATAAACGGAAACTATCTTTTGCCCTCTGAGGTAAAGGAGCTTGATAAAACAGACATCGGTGAGGCTGTTTGCGTCTTTCATACTGATGGCAGATTTGCCGCTACCTATATCAAACAGAAAAATGGCTACAGGCTGGATAAGTATTTTTTGGAATAAATGGATTATATTAAGGGAATAGAAAACTACAGATCAGATAAGCCCGCGGGCATCATGGTAGGAAAGTTTGACGGCATCCACCGCGGTCACGGGCTTTTGACCAAAAAGCTTAATGGGCATGCCAGAAAAAACGGTCTTTTATCATTGGCTGTAACCTTTGATGTGTCCCCCAGGATCAGGGTAAAAGAAGATGAGTTGACTGACAAGAACATCATCACTGCCAATGAGCGCGCCATGCTCCTTAAAAAAGAAGGAGTGGATGCCATTTTGGAGCTTGAATTCAATGATGAGCTCATGACTATGGAGCCTGAGGCCTTTATAGAGATGCTTTATGACAAGTGCAACATGAGATATATCATCTGCGGCACTGACTTTACCTTCGGACATTTCGGCAAGGGAGATGTGAAGCTTTTAAAAGCACTTTCCAGGGAAATGGGCTTTGAGGTTGAAGTCATCGAAAAGATAAAGGCTGACAAGAGGGACATCAGCTCTACCTATGTACGAGAGGAGATCCTAAAGGGGAGTATAGAGCAGGCTAATTCTCTTTTGGGCTACAACTATTTTGTCTACGGTCAGGTGATACACGGCAGGCACATAGGCACCGGGATGAACATCCCCACCATCAATATGATCCCAACATCTGACAAGCTGCTTCCTCCCAACGGAGTTTATGTAAGTCGTGTGGATATCGACGGTATGAAGCTTACCGGCGTTACAAATCTTGGATACAAGCCCACCATAGAGGAGAATGAAAAAAAGCTGTCCTTAGAGACCCATATCCTGGACTATTCAAAAGACCTGTATGGTGAAAATATAATGGTGGAGTTTTTGAGGTTTATCCGTCCCGAGCGGAGATTTGATAGCCTGGAGGATCTGGCAAAGCAGGTCCAAAATGATATAAAAGCAGCCCGAAGAATGAACGAGGAGTCATCCTGAGCCCCCCTGTCATCCTGAGCTCCCCATGTCATCCTGAGCTCCCCATGTCATCCTGAGCCCCATCTGTCATCCTGAGCGAAGCGAAGGATCTTTGATAAATTTTTGTAACATTTTCGTAACATTTATATTGACAAAGGAAACTACGGTTGTTATAATCAGTACTGGTTTCAGGGATAATCTGTGTTTTTATGAGGTTTTTATGTACGACAAAGAACAGTTCATTTCAAGCATTAACGAGATAAAAGAAAAGCTTTCAAACAATAAATATCTTACTGACAAGAGAGTTCTTCAGGCATTGGCTCTTACCTGTACCTTTGGGATGGTAGCTGGTATCTGTGCCAACGGGGCAGAGGCTTCGGTCAATATTAGCTCTAACCCCACAGCCGGTATTTCTTCTGTATTAGCCAGCAATTCATCAGCCTATACAGCTTCGGCCACAGCCGGTATTTCTTCGGTTTTGGCTTGTAATATTGATGTGGAGAGTCAGCTTTATTCATCTGATTCCGAAGTTACCTCCACTGCTTCATCAGGCACATCAGCCGATTACGGTTATGAGAACCTGGGCATGGGCAAGTGCGAGGGCAACCTCAATGTCAGAAAGGCTCCCGACGAATCAGGCAAGCTCTTAGGCAAGCTTCCTGAGCACGGTGCCGTTGAGATACTTGACGAGGAGGACGGATGGTTTCATGTCAAGTCCGGTGAGCTTGAGGGCTATGTCAAGGCTGAGTATATCGCAACAGGTGATGAGGCCCTTGAGATAGCGGCAGAGGAGATCACCACCATGGCTACAGTTACCGGTGACGGGCTCCGCATCCGTGAGTCTGCATCCACTGATTCCGCTGTTATTATCAACCTAAACTCAGGAGAAAAGCTTCCCGTTTTGGAAGTGTTAGACGGCTGGGTCAAGGTTTCAGTTGATACTGATGAGGGATATGTCAGTGCTGATTATGTAGAGATAGCTGACGAGCTTCCCACAGCAAAGACTCTTGAAGAGCTGGCTTACGGCGCAGGTGTGTCTGATGTGAGGGTAGCTCTTGTCAATAACGCACTCCAGTATGTTGGTAACCGCTATGTATGGGGTGGCACTTCCCTTACCAATGGTGTGGACTGCTCCGGCTTTACCATGAGGATATATCAGCAGTACGGCATTTACCTGCCTCATTCCTCCAGGGCACAGGCAGGCTATGGCAGGACCATTTCAGCCAGCGAGGCGCAGCCGGGTGACCTGTTCTTCTACGGCAGCGGCGGCATCAGCCATGTGGCTATCTACATGGGAGGTGGACAGATAGTCCATGCGTCATCCGCACGCACGGGTATCAAGATTTCCAATGCTTTTTACCGTACTCCCATTAAGGTGGTTACACTTTTGAACTGACTTTTTAAAGACGGCCTCAGGCCGTCTTTTTTAGTTGAATTTATCATCTGTAACGACTATAATAAGAAAAGCAGATTTTTTACGAAGCGAGGTATTCTTAATGAAAAGATCAAGTTCCATACTCATGGGCGCGATTCTGGGTTTATCCCTTGTTTTTGGATGCAAGTCTTTAGTTTTTGCAACCGCAGCAGATCATGTGGATTTCACTGTTGACGGAGTTGATTATGTTGTATCGGAGAGGTATACCGATGAGGAGATGCCTTCCGGTTTTGAACGTGAGACCATCGAGATCGGTGGCCACACATATTCTGAGCCTGTCAATGATAAGATGACACTTTTATACCTCAAGCCCGCAGCTGACACCTCAGGCAGCGGTGAGTTTTATGTCTACGATAAGTCCGCGGGTTCTGTTGAAAAGTTTTACTTTTTAGGATCTTCATCCTACTATGTCATTCCCAAGCAGGCTGATCCCTCTTCCTTTACCAGGCTTTTAGAGACTACGGTCACTGTGGATGATGAGAGTATTCCCGTATATCAGCTTGATGGCAGCACCAATGATTTTTACTATTTTTATGGTGTTGATTCCAACGGCGAAGAGGAGTGGTATACCTACAGAGAGTCTACCGGTCAGGTGGCCAGGGCTGATACATATGCATTGTTTTTGACATCCCAGACAAGTGATGCCACATCCGAAGAGGATACTGAGGAGGAGCAGACCGAGGAGAAAAAGGAGTCGGTCTTCTCCGGACTTTCAAGTGAAAAAGCCCGCAATATCTTAGTGGTTGCAGTTATAGTTGTTGCTATTATCATTATTTTCTTCATCAATCTTCGTGTATTCAGACGCAGCGATGAGGATGATGATATCTGGGCCGAGCCTGATGAAGATGAGAATCCTAAAAAAGAGGAGCCTGTGAGAAGGCCTGCACCCAGGACCGAACAAAGGCGTGAGGTCAGAGAAGAAAAAAGACCTGTAGCACGAGAAGATGTACGTCCTGCAGCAAGAGAAGAACTCAGGGAGCAGGTCATTAAGGAAGACCGCACCGCAGAAGAAGAAGCAGACACCGAGCTTCCCACCGAAGAGGCTATTCTTAAGAATGCCATGGCAGGGATCATGGATGAACCAAAGCCAGAGCCCAAAAAGGTTTCAGCTATCGATAGCCTCCCCAAAAAGAACACCACTAATAACAGCGGCAATGATGAAATCACAATGATAGATCTTAACAATCTGTGATTGAATCATTTGATAATTAAGGAATAGTATAATGGAATACACCAAGCAACTTGAGAGTGCGCTTGCCTATGCAAAAAGGGTTTCAAAGAAGCTGCACCATAGTTATATAGGCACCGAGCATCTGCTTTTGGGCCTTTTGCATATCGAGGATTCCCTCGTTTATAATCTTTTAGCCAGAGAAAATGTTACCGAAGAAAACGTAATGAAGCTTGTATCCGAGTATTTTTTGACTCCTGCCGGAGTTACGGTCAAGGAGCGGGAAGGCATGACTCCCAAGCTTAAGGCGGTTTTGGAACAGGCGTCAGAGGAGGCTTCTACCTGCCACAGTGAAAAGATAGGTACGGAGCATGTTCTTCTGGCTATTTTGCGTACCCCGGAATGTGCAGCCACCAGACTTATGGCTTCCATGGATGTGAACATGCAAAAGCTTTTCACCGCCGTGATCCAGGCCATGGGACATGAGGGACAGGTCTAT
>CAMOFS010000019.1 GCA_946613735.1 uncultured Lachnospiraceae bacterium
CCATCCATCTCTATTGTTCCGTCGGATTTTACACCCTTTGCCACCGAATTTATATTGACCGTACCGGACATGAATATGATGGCATCCTCATTGTCACCCTGTACTACTGCGTTTCCGTATTCAGAAGTGATATCCAGGGTTCCCTCCCCGGCAAATATCACGTCATCCCTTGCATATACGCTTCCCTCCCGGCCTGCTGCCACCGCCTCCACCGAGCTTTCCATCCCTGCACCATTTGTAAGGCTGTTCGTGCTGTCCGGAGTCGTATATACATATACCTTGCCTGCATTTTCCACCAAAAGAGCTGCATCATCCGAACAGGTGATATCCGCACCATCAAGCACAATGTACACCACGTCAGAGCCACCGGCATTTATATCGATGTTTCCGTCGGACAGGGAACCTGATATCACGTAGACTCCGGCATCCGTTATGGAGAGGCTTCCAAAGGATCCTAAAGCGCCATTGCCCTCTACCTCTATATCCCCATCATCCAGGGTAACCTCAGTCGCGTCTGCGGACGAGATAATTTTCGTAAGCTCATCTTCGCCGGCGTATTCGGTTACTGTCTCGCTCATGGGAGTCAGTACCTTATCAGCACCGAATATGAACCACAGGGTAAATGCCACCGCTAAAATGACACCGGCCACTGCTATTATTTCAAAATGTCTGCTGTTACTCATAGTATGATACCTCTTAAAAGATTCTTCGCGACCCTCAGAATGACAAGGGGGCTCGCCAGAAGTGTCATGGGCTCACCCGGAATCTCCCCTTCTTTTATGACATATAATCCCCGTTATAGGAAACCAGTATGGCACTGTCCACGCCCTCTATGTCTGCAAGCTGATTTACAAAATCTGTATCATCCTTGTTAAGCTGCGCCTCCACATTGAGCTCGATCATGCCCTTCTGTACTGACTTGGACTTTACTGTAGTACGCTTAACCTGTGACCTGAGATAATTCATTGCCTCATTCTCACTGTTTTTGTCATCACAGTGGATCACTACGATATAGGGCGCAGTGTATGATTTTTTATTTACAAAGATAAGAAGGATGATACCGATCACCACGCTTCCAAAGATCGCCAGGGGGATAAGGCCCGCTGCCAAAACGATACCTGCGCCTATGGCCCAAAACAAAAATGCGATATCCAGTGGCTCCTTTATAGCTGTCCTGAATCTTACGATGGACAGAGCACCTACCATACCAAGGGAAAGTACTATGTTACTTGTTACCGCCAGGATCACTAAGGTGGTTATCATGGTCATCGCTATGAGTGATACCCCAAAGCTTGAGGAATACATCACTCCTGTAAAGGTCTTCTTATACACAAGACTAATAAAAAGCCCTATCAAAAACGCCAGCACCAGGGCTATTACCATGTCCAGCATGGACACACTGGTCACGTTTTCCAGAAAGCTTGATTTAAAAATGTCGTTGAATGTTGTCATTTGATTTTCCTCCTTTAAAAAAGATCCTTCGCTCGGATCGTCCATATCTTCCTCTACTCGTACATCCTGCAGGCTGCATATTTCGAATATGCCCCCACTCTCCTGTTATCCAGTCCCACCGCCATCCGTATGATATCCGGCAGGTATGCGTCCCATTTCACCTCCAGTATGATGGGGTCACCCGGCACCGGCAGAGTCATTACCTCCGGGTTTAAAAAGTCCGTACACTTAAGCCCCGTCCTGATGTTGTAGTCAAGGGTGACTCTCACATTTCCCGGTATAAAGGTGAAGGGCTCCCTGTCATAGTCCACTATGGTCTTAGGTCTAAGCCCCATTGTCTTCATCTTGGAGTATAGCTCCCGGATCAGTCCGTATTCACTGTCATACATCCAGTCCGTATCATTATCCACTATCCTTTGCGCTTCTTTTGCGGTAAGGGGTGCCATAAGCTTTTCTCCCAGGCCGTTTAGCTTACTCTTTTTTTCAAGCCTTATAAAGGATGTGTCAAAGTTGTAATACCTGATCCTGTACTTTTCCCGGTTGTCCACTCCATCCACCTTTTCCCTGAGTGCCTTATCTCCGGGTGTATCGAAATACAGGCTTCGGATCAGATACTTTCCATCTATGGCATTTGCATCAGCCGGCGCCACCGCCTTCATCCTCTGGCGGATGGTCAAAAGATCGGAATATGTGATCTGATGCTTTAACTCATGTCTCTTTCCCATTTCGCACCTCCTTTCCACAAAAAACAGAGCCACTTCCTTAGAAGTGACTCTACTATAAATACCGAACCTAAAATTAACCTTAAATAAAGTATGAAAAAAATGTGATATACTACCTGCCCTTTTTGCTTTCAAAGTGCTCATCGATATTGCGGATGAGCTCTTCGGGAGCCTGGGTCTTGAGCAGGTACTTTTCGGGCTTGAGAGCCAAAACGCTCATGACGCTCTCCTTGTCATCCTTTGCGGTAAGCATCATAACAGGGATAGTGGCGGTAGCTGCTTCGGAGCGTATCATCTCAAGCACCTTTGCCCCGGAGATCACCGGCATCTCATAGTCCAAAAGGATGAGGTCCACAGGGTTCTTTGCCAAAAAGGTGATGCCGTTCATGCCGGAATTTGCCATATATACCCGGTACTTGTCCGACAAAAGGTTTTTCATGGTGCGAAGCATTGTAGGATTGTCATCTATGATGAGGATCTTTTTTTTCTGCTCCGCCTCAGCTCCCTTTGCCATGGTTTTTTCAAGGGATGCAGCCAGCTCCTTGACATTTAACGGTCTGACAAAGCTTTCCGTCACCATATGCATCGGCATACCACTCTTTAGCGTGTCTATCTCCTCAGGGCTTCCTATTATATAGAAATAATACTCCTTTTCAACCAGGGTGTCCTTAATATAGACCAAGGTGTCAGAGATGTCAGGCAGATTACCGTCCACGTACAGTATCCATACAAAGGGAGGGTCAGTAAGCTCTCCTACGGCCTTTACTGTGGGTGCACACGCCTGAACACTGAAGTTCTCCCGCTTCAAGCCATTTACAATGGCGTTGAACATAAAGCTTTTTTCTTCACCTATAAGTAATACTTTTCTATCCATGATCTCTTTTTATCCCCTTATTTCTTTTAATATCTGATCCCGATCCAGGTTTCTGACCAAAACCTTTAATCTGTTGTAGGTCTCCTCTTGATCATCACTTAAGTGATAGTCCTTTAACTGTGCTATTATATCATCTGCTCCGTCATAGTCAAATGCTTCCACAAACATTCCTATACCGTCTATTGCCTCCTTAAAGGCCCCATCATCAATAGCAGGCCTGTCGTCCTCCACCTCCGCTGCAGATCCGCCGGATGTGCTCCAGTCCCCGCTCTGCACCAGGTCCGGATCTATGAAGGCCAGCTTTTCCTCATAGCTTTTGTATTCTTCTATAAGCTCCGGAGTCTTTTCCAGTATGTCGTCTATGGCCCTCTGGTCACCGCTTTTTGCACGGTCCCCTAATGCCTCCAGCTCCTTAGCCTTTTCCGAAAGATGTGTTGCGCCTATCAGTCTGGCAGAGCTTTTCAGTCCGTGTACCAGCACAGTGTAATTGTTCCAGTCTGCAGCAATATTGGATATCTCGATATTTAGGCTGGTGCTGCTTATACCTGCCAAAAAGTCCTGGGCGGCCGAAAGCAGTATGTCCTCCTTCAGGCAGTTTCTGATAGCTTCATTATAATCTATGCCCTCCGTATTCATAAGCACCGCAAGCCTGTCATCCCCATCCGTCTTGCTGCCTGCCGCCGTCTCCTCAAAGCCACTTTCATCAGGCAGGATAACCTTGTCCCTGGGCAGATAGCGTATCAGCATCTCCTCCATACGCTTGGAGTTGATGGGCTTTGACAGATAGTCCGTAAAACCCTCACTTAAATATGTCTCCCTGGAACCGGAGATGGCATTGGCTGTAAGGGCTATCACGGGAGTCTTATGATTTTTATTGTCCCCATCCTCCTTAATGGCGTGGTAGGTCTCTATCCCATCCATGCCCGGCATCCGGTGATCCAGCAGGATAACGTCATATTCCTTCTTTTTTGTCATATTAAGGCACTGTGATCCGCTGTCCGCGGTATCTATCTGCATACCGGTATCCTTTAAAAGCCCCTGCACTACAGTAAGGTTCACCGGAGTATCGTCCACCACTAGTATCTTTGCCGAAGGAGCGTGGAAGCTTTCCCGGTACTTTGGCAGACTCTCTATGGATTTTTCGTAGGTCTCCGTAAAATCACCTATGGGCTCCCAGCTTACGACCTTTTGTACCAGCCTGAAGGAAAAAGTCGAGCCCTCACCATATACACTGTGAAGCTCAAGTGTGGAGTCCATCAGATCCAAAAGGCTTTTTACTATGCTCATGCCAAGCCCGGTACCCTCTATGTTACGGTTGCGTTCCTCGTCCAAACGGTCAAAGGCACTAAACAGCTTTTTTTGATCCTCCTCACGGATACCGATCCCCGTATCGGAGATCACGAATCTGAGCATGGCCTCATCATCGGACTTTTCGCATCTTTCAAAATCAAGCTTAAAAGTGATGGAGCCCTCCTCGGTATACTTCACCGCATTTGTAAGGATATTGGTGGCCACCTGCTTGATGCGGATCTCGTCACCATAGAGCATATGAGGCGTGTATTCATTTATATCCACCACCAGATTTACATCCTTTTCACCCAGCCGTTGTCTGGCGGTATTGATCAGGTCATTTAAAACTGATGACAGCTCGTACTGCACAGGCACCAGCTCCATCTTGCCTGCCTCAAGCTTTGAAAAATCGAGGATATCATTTACCAGTGACAAAAGTGTCCGACCGGAGTTTTGGATGTCCTTGGCATACCGGATAATATCCTTGTCCTTAGCCTCGCGAAGGATCATCTCGTCCATTCCCAGCACTGCATTAATGGGAGTCCTTATCTCATGGGACATGTTGGATAAAAACACCGTCTTACTCTTGGCCGCGGCCTGGGCCACTCTGAGGTCCTCCTCCAGTAGCTTTTCTCTTTTTATGTCATCAATGTGTGCCGTGATCTCCTTTGTGGTGGCCACAAGGGTATCATAAAGCTGCTCTATCTCATCACCGGTGGAGATCTCCATACCTGCCACCTTGTCTGCGATCTGTCCCCTGTTTGTCGTGGTCCTGTCGGAAAAGAGTCTCATGCCCACCGTCATCTGCTGTATGGGCAGGGCGATATTCTTTTGTGCCCCGTAATTAAAAAAGCATATTATGGGAACCACTATGTCAAAAAGATAGAGTATAAGCTTTGCATCAAAGGTCATCCCCAGATCCCTGATGATGTTTGGATCCACATAGTATCCCGTAATATCCGTCGTTCCATACATCCGGGGACTGATGCCCAAAGAGTCAAAGACAGGAACGTATATCCACGGCATCTCATGATGTCCGACACCCATCTCCGGTATGAGCATATTGGCAAAAAGTGCCGCCCCCACGGATAAAAACAGCCCCTCCAGCGCAAAGTAGCCGGTTATCCTGGAGGAAAGCCTCCATTTGGACGAAGGCATCCAGAAGCAATGCTCATCATCATCTATGAAGCGGTACTCCTTCCTAAAACCCGCCATTGGCAAAAAAGCGATCAGCCTTTGAGGTGTAAACCTTAATATAAGATAAAAAATGGTATACCCCACAAATACCATGGGAGCCACTATTCCGCAGCCATAGATTATCCCTATAGGCTTGAACTGGAGCAGGGATCTGTTTGTCACCAGGCCGTACAAAAGAAAGAACAGTGCGCCCAACACCACGGTTGATTCCGCCACGGCCAAAAGTGTCTTTTTGTAGCTTAAAAAGCTCTTGTTCTGATGGAAATAACCTGCTAAAAGGATGCACACCAAATGCATGGTAAAAAGATATGCCGCATTGGGCATGATGAATAGTGCAGCAATGTATACCATGGCGTAGGACACCATGGCCGGAACTGTGCCATACAGCACTGCCAAAAGCATCACCGGCAGTCCATAGCAGAATAAAAACTCAAAGTCCGCCAGCCGCGAAGACATAGCCTGCTTGTCAACAGCCATGAATACAAAGCAGATCAATGCTCCAAAAATAATATTAAACACCATAACACAGCGTATGGCGATATCTTCACCGGTAGGCTTTATCCCTCTTTTTTTCCAATGAATGACCTGACCTTTTCGCAACGTGTACCTCCCATCATCACAATGCAAAGACCACCGTCCTTATCAAAGCCAACAAACACAGGTGAGCAGGATAAAAGACGTAAAATATCCATCTGTTAAATCTATATCCCCTTTTGCCCCGATACTGTGCCAAAAGCGGCAGGGCAATGATCGCCGCAGCAGCCTCAAATACCCCCGCGGTGACCGCAAGGATGGCGATGATTATCACACCCTCTATAACGGGCTTAGCCTTGAATCTTTTTGCCACATGCGCACCGCATATGGCAAGCACGCCGCCTGCATCATAGTCCGTTTTCAGGGCATAAGCCGCAAGACACGCCACAGCCACTACTCCGGCATCCAGGATGATCTCCCATACCACCGAAGGCATCTTTTCATACAGGAGATTCATGATCCATATAGCAGCAAGACCCAGGGCAAGCGTGAAAAAAACATTCTGGTATCCCGGCACCCAAAAATTCTGCCTCGCATCCCCAACGCCGGTCTGATAAAAACCAAAGGCCATATCAAAGGGCACCTCGGATATAAAGCAAAAAATGATCAGCCTGATCAGGTAGTTTTTCCGGCTCCTGGTATAGTAAAATCCCTCTGCCATCAAAAAAATGTACAGAGGAAATGCCGTACGTCCTATGGCTCTAAAAACCATATCCAGTACATAAAGAGCATTTCCATCCACTATGCGATAGTCACCGCTTGTAATGCTCCACTCCAGGATGGATGCGCCCACGTGATCGATGAGCATGGTTATCAAAGCCACCCATTTAAGGCCTGATGACGTGACACTGAATCTTGAGTTATCTTTTGTGGCATTTTCCATTGTGCTTATGTCTCTTCCCTTGAAAATGCCTCTGCCACTCTGCGGACCTCTTCCTCAGATCCCAAAAAGGCCTCTGCCACCTTGGGATCAAAGTGGCTCCCACTGCTTTCTGCGATTATACCCATAGCCTTTTCAAAGGGCATGCCCTTTTTGTAGCTGCGTGTAGATACCAGTGCATCAAATACGTCAGCCACTGCCATGATCCTTGCAGAAAGCGGGATATCCTCTCCGGACAAGCCGGTGGGATAGCCGGCACCGTTCCATTTCTCGTGATGGTACAACGCGAGATTCCTTGCTTCATGAAGGTAATCCGCCTGATTCTCCGAATCGGGCATGGTCTCGATGACCTGATCAATGATCCCTGCTCCGATGGTGGTATGCTGCTTCATGATCTCAAACTCTTCGTCAGTAAGCTTGCCCGGCTTGTTTAAGATCACATCAGATACGCCTATCTTTCCTATGTCATGAAGAGGTGCCGAGCGGAACACATCATCCACAAATTTATCAGTAAGCTGGTCGGTATATACTCCCCGTATCCTTAACGCGTCCATGATGATACGGGTGTAGGCTGCGGTTTTTTTGACATGGTCTCCGGTGTTCTCGTCCCTGCTCTCCACCATATCTGCCAGCACCATGATAAGTGCCTCCTGCATCTCTGATATGGTCTTATTCTTCTCCCGTATATCCTCCACAAAGTGGTAGTTGTCCTCCGTCATACGAAGGAATGACTGGTACAGGTTTTCCACCTCATCACCGGTATGTATATCCAGCCTCTTAAAAAGCTCCACCAGCTCCTTAAGGGACTGCTCGGAATTGTGGGAAAAATCCTTGGCCACATATGACATTGTGTTGATGGGTATCAGCATCTGATACTCAATAAGGTAAAGACCTGCCGCAAGGATGAACACAAACAATCCCATAAAAAGAGATATCTGCTGCGCCAAAAAGGCATGCATCTTGGTACGCAGCTCATTCATGGATATGTCTGCCGCACCATATGCCACCGTCTCCCCGTCGTTGTTTTTGATGGGCTCATATACAGTGAGCAGCCACCCGTATTTATCATCGGTGATGATTGGCTCAATGGACTCCCCTGCCAAAAGATCAGGCAGGTAATCGGCAAAGCCCTCATCGAAGTCTATCACCGTACCCGGCTCGGATCCCGGTACGCCGGCAGTATCCAAGTCAAACACAACATGGCATCCGTCCTCACGGATCTGGTACACATATATGTATTCTATCCCGACGGAGCTGTTTTTTATATCATAAAGTCTCTTTTGAGTAATGGCATAGCCGGTAGCCGTATGCCCCTCTCTAAGATACCTGTCCACTGAATCCGGGTTAACCGCTTCAGCCACCAGTCTTGCTGTACCACGACCCAGCTCCTTTTGCTGCTCCACCGTGGCATCACGGTACAATACATAGCTTATGGATATTGCCATGGTAGCGATAAGCATGGCTGCCGCTGTAAGGGCTACTGTCATTTTAAACTTAAGGGAGGCCTTTCTGCTGTGCTTCCTCTTGAGCTCCTTTAAGGCCTCTCTGGTAAGGGGCGCCTGTTTCCAGGTATGTATCCTGAAAAGTCTCTGTGTCTCCTCCGGTATGAATCTAAGTACGATAAGCACCACCACCATATTGATGGCCTTGTCAGCCACGTCTATGATGTAGTCAGCTATAAGCTCTGAAGCAAAGGGTGAGAGGATACCCATCTGGAGGATCACCGATACCAGCCCCGCTGTCCTGGCCTCCTGTGCAAAGCCATATAAAAACCAGGTCAGCACGGAACCCAGCACACCCCCGATAAGCGCGTAGATCAGTATGGAGATAACTATTGTGTGGAATTTTTTAAACCATCCGTTATCCACTGCCCACGAGGTAAAAACCGCCATGAGGACATTGAGCATCCCGTAGGACAAGGCCGTAGGATCCGTGGTTATACTGTTGATGGTAGGACTGATCAGTCCGATGATGATGCCCGGCATATATCCGCCCACGGATGCGGCAAAAATAGTGCCTATACTGTCCAGGTAAAGTGGCAATCCCAGTCCCGTGGCTATATATGACCCGATTATATTTACAGATGCTCCTATCACAATAAGAGATATTAGCACTGCTGTTTTTTCCTTTAAGCTCCTTCCGGCCGTTTCCCGAATTATCTGCATATACCCCTCCCGGTCTACATATGCCCGATATCACTCTCGTCTATCAGGTATTTGGGCCTGTTTTTGGTCTCCAGATATGTCTTTGCCAGATACTGGCCGAGTATTCCTATCCCTAAAAGCTGTACCCCCGACACAAGCATGATTATACATACCATGGATGGCCACCCACTTGTAGGATCGCCAAATATAAGAGTTCTTATTATGATAAAAATAATAGCAAAAAACGCCAGCACACAGAAGGTAAGACCTATCACAGAGGAAATGACCAGCGGTACGGTAGAAAATGCCGTGATCCCCTCCAAAGCGTAGAACACCAACTGCCAGAAGGACCAGCTGGTCTCTCCCGCGGCGCGCTCCACGTTCTCATATTCCAGCCACTTCTTTTTATAGCCCACCCAGCCGGTGATGCCCTTGGAAAAGCGGTTGTACTCGCCCATGGATAAAATGGCCCTGACCACCTTTTGATCCATCATCTGGAAGTCACGGGCTCCGTCCACAACCTCAGTCTCGGATATCCTGTTCATAAGCTTATAAAAAAGTCCCGCAAAAAACGAACGGATAACAGGCTCTCCCCGGCGTGTGACCCGCCTGCTGCCCACCAGATCCGCTTCGCCCGACTCCAGCACGTCGAGCATCTTAATAAGCATCTCGGGAGGATCCTGCAGGTCCGCATCCATGATGGCCACGTAGTCGCCGTCAGCATTCTCCAGTCCTGCATAGATGGCCGCCTCCTTGCCAAAGTTCCTGGAAAAGGAGATATAGTGGATGCTGTCATCTGCTGCCGCCAGCTCCTTTATGACACGAAGAGTCTGGTCGGTAGAGCCATCGTCAATGAAAAGGATGCCCGCATAGACTTTTGCATCCAGCGAGCTATCCTTTACTTTTCTTATTCTTTTATAAAACTCCGGCAGTACCTCTTCCTCATTCTTGCAGGGTACTACTACGGTAAGCTTTTTTTTATCCATTACTATTCGATCTTAAAGTTGTTGACAAAGTCTCCAATAAGAGTCGCGGACTCTGCCACTGTCTGGGCACTCTGATCCACATCACGGCTCTCATCAGCCACCTGCTCGGCAGACTCAACCACCTGCTCCACGGTCTCGGTGACCTCGATGGTGCTGGCTGACTGCTCCTCGGAAATAGCTGCAACTGAGGATGCGATCTCATTAACATCATTCATCATACCGATCATCTCCTCAACAGTATGACCCGTGGTATCCAGATCCCTGAAGATAACGGCGAAGGTATCTCCTGCCACCGCTACAGCCTCAGAACCCTGGGCGATCTCGTCCATATTGGTCTGGGACTTCTCGGAAAGGTTCCGGATCTGTCCGGTAATATTCTGGATGATACCGGAGATCTCGGTGGTAGCATTGGCACTCTCATTGGCCAGGTTGCCTATCTCGTCGGCAACAACCGCGAAGCCGCGTCCCGCCTCACCCGCACGGGCAGCCTCGATAGAAGCATTCAGTGACAAAAGGTTGGTCTGGGATGAAATGGAGTTGATCATCTCTACGATGGAGTTGATCTTCTGAGCAGACTCATCCACGCTCATTACCACGTCGTTCATCTCGGACATGGAATCTGCCACGGTGGACATGCTGGCTTTGAGCTTTTCCATATCGTTCTGGCCCTGGTCAGCCTGCTTAAGAAGATTGGCCATGGTCTCAGAGGTCTCATTACCCTTGTTGGTCAGGTCTGACACAGCCTGTGCCAGGGTAGTCGCATTGTCGGCAAGCTCAGTTACGGAATCGGAGATACCTCCCATGGTATCCCTTATCTGGCCCATTGAGCTCGACTGCTCTGCTGCCTGACGGTTCAGGTCACCGGATGCAGTCTGTGAGGTCTCAGCCTCAGCTGAAAGTCTCTGGGTAACATTTTGCATATCTCCCAGGGTAGCTCTCATCTTTTCCACGTAATCGCTCATGCATTTATTCATGAGGCCAATCTCGTCATTGCCACCCTTTTTGATTTCAACTGTGAAGTCACCCGCTGTGATATGCTCGATATTATCGGTAAGCTCAGACACGGGATCCGTAACATATTTTTTGGTAAGTGTCATCATTACGAAACCGATCAGGATGATCATAATGACCATAAGCACCCAGCAGATCATCTGGAAGCGGTTTAGAGCTCCTAAAACATCCGACTGTGCTACTGAGGATACCATGGTCCAGGGCGTACCGGGAACCATTGATACCGCAACAAAATATCCGGTCTTGCCATCCTTAAGCTCATATACTCCGGTCTTATCCGCATTGCCGATATATGGCTGGATGGCCTTTAAAAGGCCGTTGTCCAGATGCTCTGAGACAGTTGATCCGTTGAGCTCAGGCTGATAGAAAGACAAAATATAATCATTATAGAAAAGCAGGGTAGTTCCACTGCCGAGAGGCTTAAGTGATGCAGTCTCATCCACGATACCCGATAAAAACATATCTATGGAAAGGACACCCTTCCTGCCATCTGTAAGGGTAGTCTCGCGGGATGCGGAAACCACCAGATCCCCCGTATTACTATCCACATAGGGATCTCCAAATACGAACTCCTCGCTTCCCACGGCCTGCTTGTACCAGTCCTTTTCTGTGATGACATAATCATCTGCATCGGGAACCCATCCCGAAGCGTCAACCCATGTGCCGTCCTCGAAGCCGCCATACAGGCCGCTGTATGTCATCTCGCTCCAATCCGATGAGATACCCAGATAATCCTGGATCTCTTTGGCGTCCGTGATGGGAAGCCTCTCCAGGGTCTCTATATCCTGATTGTAGCCTGAAAGCAGGTTGGTGACCTCAGCACCAATGGTTGCAGCGTTTTTATCGGAATCACTCTGCAAAGCCTTTTTGGTCATGTCACTGACTATGTTTTTGGCCTGGGATGATAAGAACACAATGACAAAGATGATGGATACTGCCACCATGGGAACCAGCACGCGCATAAGCTTGCCGCTGATGCTGG
>CAMOFS010000020.1 GCA_946613735.1 uncultured Lachnospiraceae bacterium
TATGATAAAAATATCATTTTACATTTCTATGTTATACAGATATTTAAAACTTAAACATATATTTTAAACATATACATATATCTGTTAATCTGCCAGACATTTTTTATATAGAACAGGCGTGATCAGCTAAATGCTATTTTGGAATATATAAATATCTATAATTTGAAACCTTATATAAATCAAGCTTTACACGTATAGTGTTCGACATAGCATAGAATACATATATTTATAGAATATAGATATGATTTATATTCCATAATTCGACCACAGGAGTAATTCAAGAAAATAGAAATATATAAAACATTAGAAATGATAAAACATATAAATATATCTATATAATATGTCGATATATAAATATGATAAATAAAATACATATAATACAAATATATATAAATATTTCTATAACTTTAGAATTGATAAAAATATTTATATATGATACAATCATTTAAATTTAAACGATAGGAGTGACGAAGATGGCAATTAAAATTTGTGTATCAAATCAAAAGGGTGGAGTCGGGAAAACGACTACTGCCATTAATCTGGCGCAGGAGCTTCGACGAAGGAAAAAGAGGGTTCTATTTATAGATACTGATGCCCAGTGTAATAGCACTTCCTTTTATAAGGCCAAGACCGAGGATCAGGAGACCATGATAGATATTCTCTGTGGAGATTATGCCGCAAAGGATTGCATCCAGCATACGGAAGTGGGGGACATTATAGCCTCCGATCCGCAGCTTATTGATGCCGAGACAATGGTAAAGGTAGATGAGCGGCGTTTTATCCATCTTAAGCTGTCCGGCAGGAGCATTGAGGATGATTATGACTATGTAATAATAGATACTCCTCCTAATATAGGTGTAGCATTGAAAAACGTCCTGGCATATGTGGACACAGTGGTTATTCCGGTAGAGGAAAGCGGTTGGTCCATGACAGGACTTATTGACTTTGCAAATGCTTTGGAGCTGGCTCAGATGAATAATGAAAAACTATATGTGGCCGGGATCCTTACAGTAAAGGCAAAGGAGCGAACCAAGAAGTCTAAACGAATGGGTGAACTTGCGGACTCTCTTGCTGAAAAGCTCGGTACTACACGTTTTAACACAAAGATCAGAGAGTCTGTGGCCTGTTCAGAGGCTCTTACCGAATACTATGTTCCCTTGCATGAGTATGCTCCAAAGAGCACAACATATGAAGATTATAAGAAGTTTACATCGGAGCTTTTAAAGAGGATCGGAGGTAAGTGATATGGGAAAAAACAGATATGAAAGCCAGATAGGAAAGGCCGTGGAAAGCTTTGCGTCTCATAAGACTACAAAGGAACCTGCCCCAGTGGCAGCCCCGCCTGAGCCTGTTGTAAGCGCAGTTGTACCTGAGAGGACAGTTTCCGTCGAGCCTCAATACACACCTCCCAAGGCAAAAAGACCGGCAGGAAGACCCAAAAGAAATGGTGAGCTTATAAAGATTTCTCTCGGGATCCCTGCAGCCCTGTATGAAGCCGTAAAAGCTGATGCCAATGAGCGTGGCGGCGGTAATGTATCAAGGACCATAATTCTATCTCTGGCCCAAAAATATGGGATAGAAATACATTAAATGTTTAAAAATATTTATATATATTTAAAACATATTAATATATGCAAAAATGTAAATATATAGGGATCTATGATTATTTCTACGCTTTGTTATATTGAAAAAGAGGGTTCGTACCTTATGCTTCACCGCATCAAGAAAGAACATGATGTTAATGAAGGCAAATGGATCGGTGTAGGCGGAAAGCTCATATCCGGAGAAAGCCCTGAGGAATGCGTTGCCCGTGAGGTAAAAGAGGAGACGGGCCTTGTGCTAAACAGCTATCGCCTCAGAGGTATATTGACATTTTCTTCTGAAGGCTGGGAGGATGAGATCATTTTTGTTTATACCGCTGATGATTTTACCGGTGAGGTATCGGATTGTGATGAGGGAGAGCTTGCCTGGATTCCCAAAGAAAAGATAAAGGATCTGAACCTCTGGGAGGGAGACCGGATATTCCTTAAGCTTTTGGCAGAGGATGCTCCGGTGTTTTCGCTGAAGTTATCATACAGGGGAGATGAGCTTGTAGAGCATACGCTTAGTGAAGGGCTCATTTACAATTAACGTCCATATAGGAGTTTGCTATGCCAAAGGGGACACATCAGAAGCTAAAGCTGTACCGGCTGGGCCGCATCATGCTAAAATCAACGGATGAAGAGCATGGGCTTACCATAAATGAGATCAAGGACAAGCTGGCTGAGTTCGAAATAACCGCTGACCGAAAGAGTCTGTATGACGATCTTCGAGAGCTGGAGGTTTTGGGACTGGGTATAGATTCATATACAATTGGGCGCAACACCTATTACTACGTAGCCGAAAAGCCTTTTGAGATAGCTGAGACCAAGCTTTTGGTGGATTCCATTCAGGCCTCAAAGTTCATCACTGAAAGAAAGTCGCGAAAGCTTATAAAAAAGCTTATGGAAAACGTGAGCGTCTATGAGGAGGCTCAGCTTAACCGGCAGGTGGTTGTATCCGGACGCATCAAGACCATGAACGAATCCATTTATTATAATGTGGACGAGATACATAATGCCATAAGCAACAACCGATCCATTTGCTTTGACTATTTAAAATGGGATCTTGAAAAAAGGCTGGTCAGTCGAAAGGATGAGCCCTATGAAGTGAGCCCCTGGGCGCTTACTATAAGTGATGAAAACTATTATCTGGTGGGTTATGACATAAAGACCGATAAGATAAAGCATTACAGAGTCGACAAGATGCGTGGCATCAGGATGACCGACAATGCCAGAAGCGGTAAGGAAGCATTCAAACAGTTTAACGTAGCTTCTTATGCCAAAGAGAACTTTTCCATGTATGGCGGAAAAGAGGTCGCGGTGCTGCTTGCGTTTAAAGATGAGCTTGTGGGGGTCATGATAGACAGGTTTGGCAGTGAGATCCCCATACACCGGTCAAAGGATCCCGGATGGTCAGAGACCAGGGTGGATGTGGCGGTCAGTAATCAGTTTTTTGGGTGGATATTCGCACTTGGATCCGATGTAAGGATCATTGGACCACAGGATGTGAGGGATGATTTTGTAAAGCAGATTTCAGATACTAAGAGCTTATACCATGGAAACGATTAGTGTATATCCGGAATTCTATGACAGTTTTTTTTGCAAGGCAGGTGATTGCCGTCATAGCTGCTGCAAAGGCTGGGAAATTGACGTGGATGAGGAAACGGCGGACTATTATGGCGCCATAGACGAGCCCATAGGAGATGAGATAAAGGCTTCTCTCGTAAAAGATGGGGATGGCATACATTTTAAGCTTACGGACGATAAGAGATGCCCATTCTTAAGAGAAGACGGTCTTTGCAGGATGATCCTTGCCCTCGGTGAGGATGCTCTTTGTGACATATGCGCGCTACATCCAAGGTTTTATGAGGATTATGCCGGATATGAGCTTTGCGGCCTTGGACTTAGCTGCGAGAGGGTATGCGAGCTTTTATGGGAGAGTGACAAAAAGCTTTTGTTTTACAGTGATGGAATGGGCGAAACTCTTTTTTCTTTCGACGAGCAAAACCTTTCCTATGAGCCCAAAACAGACATGGAACACATAAAAAAGCTGCTTTTGGCATATGAAAAAACCGAGCCTATTGATGAGGCGTGGACTGATACTGTAAATGCTTTAATAAAAAATCTGGAAATAGTCGCAAATCGGGCACGGGCGTATAAGGACAGCTATGATAAAAAGCGCTACGACAGACTGTACCATTATATAATATACAGACAGCTGGGAACAAAGCTGTCAGGGCACCAGAGAGTGGCTTTTGCGCAGATGGCGGTGGACTTTGTTTTTGTTATGGATGCGTATCATGGGGATACACTGGAGTGTATCCGGAGATTCTCCGAACAGATCGAGTACAGTACGGATAATATAGATATTCTGATAGGCGAAAAAGAGGGTTATGATAACCAAAAAACTCAGGAATAAGCATTTTTCATATAACGAGACGGCGCTGGTTAAGGCGCCTTTTTTCCGTCGTGTTTCAAAGCATTTTTACATAGAAAATCAGGCTGAGTGGGGTAGTATAAAATATGGCTGGTTTCCAAAATCGAATATGGCATATTCCGGCTGTGGAGTCATAGCTGTATGGAATGTGCTGGAGTATTTTGGCCGCAATCCCCGGGTGGGGACGGCGGCAGTCCTGGCGAATCTCATCGGCGATTTTGAAAAAATGGGCGCTGTGTTTGGAGGGGCCTTTGGCACTTCTGCCTATGCGGTATTTTTCTACCTGAGAAAATACTTCGGCAGGATCGGCTTTACCCTTTCAAAAAGAAAATCGTCCCTGGACAGCTTTGGCGAAAGATACCAGGCCTTTGTAGTAACGACCCTTAACGATGCGAAAAACCCGGCGAGGGGGCTTCATATCGTTTGTATAACCAGGGACCAAAGAGGCTTTTCGATCCATAATGCGTATAAAAAGACACGTACAGGGTATTATGTGGTGAGCATACCTTACAAGTCTTTGAAGGAAGCTATAGATAACATCTGTGACAACCCCATGCCCCTTGCAGTCATCGGCGTGGCGGAGTAAGGGAGCGATCATTGGATAACGAGCATTATGAAGCAGAAAAAAAGAGGTTTAAGGAGCTTTTTGACAGAGCGGAAAAGACCAGGTCATTCTGTTATACCGGCTTTCACTCGCCTGTCGGCGCCGCTATAGCCTGTGGGATAGCAGTAGTGCATAAGATACCGGCTGAGCCGGCACAAGGCTGTTTTAGGGTATGTGAGGGCGTTGCGGCATGGGGTGGCTATGAGGATGCGGAAAGGCTGATGATACGCTTCGGCGATCCGGATGCCACCGGATATGACGAACCATTTCCCATCGTCGTGATAAAAATAGCTCCAAAGCAGCAGAAATATGCTGACAAGCTCTCACACAGGGACTTTCTGGGAGCACTTATTAACTTAGGCATAGAAAGGGACGTGCTGGGAGATATCATAGTCCATGAAAACGAGGGATATGTTTTTGCGGCAGAAAACATGGCGGAGTATATTACCCTAGGTCTGACCCGGGTTAAGCATACCCCGGTGGATTGCAGCATCATAGACGTCCTGCCCGAGGATGCCAAGCCCCGGCTTAAGGAAATGGATATCAACGTATCCTCCCTGAGGCTTGATGGGATAGTGGCCCACGTTTTTAATATGTCCCGGGGCGAGGTCAAGTCGCTTTTCTCCTCAGAGAAGGTGTCAGTTGGAGGCTTTGTCCAAAAGAGTGCGGCAAAGGAACCCAGCGAGGACGACGTCATCTCTGTCAGGGGATACGGAAAGTTTAAATACAAGGGAATATCCCATGAGACAAAAAAAGGACATTATGTGGTAAAGGTCCTAAAGTATGTATGAGCTGAGAATGTAATGAAAGGCACCGTTTTTGTAATGAATGGTCCCTTTGGCTTATAAAAATCGTATGGTATCCTGACGATATTTATGGTGTAAGAAAAGTGTCCGCTTTTTGCGGATATAAGACAGGAAGAGGCATCATATCCATGGAAGGTATAGATTTTTTTCTAATACTTACCCTGGGTAAGGATGCTTTTTCTATACCCAAAATACAGGAGGTTTTCTATGAGGATTGCAAGCAGTCAGGTAGACATGAGTTCAAGTCACAAATACTCGCAGATGGGGATGAGGTCAAATGGTAAAAATATGAGCACTGACGGGTTTATGGGAGCTTTGTCAAAAACCTACGATCTTTTGCAGGATTATGAGAAGTCATCCAACTATAACAAAAACGGGGGCTTTGCCGGAGAAAAAAGAGTTGGCGATGTGACGGCGGCAAATAATGCTGAAAACAGTGGCCAGGGCTTTACCAACAGTGTTATAAATTCACTTTTTGAAAGGCTTATGAGCAGTGGCGTATTTGATGATACCGGCTATTCGCAGCAGATTTTGATGTACCAGGAAAGCGAGTCCATGTCTTTTTCAGCAGAGGGTGTGGCAGTGACAGAGGATGGCAGGCAGATAGACTTCGGCATAAGCATATCTATGTCCAGAAGCTTTTCTCAGTATATGAATGTTCAGAGGCCTGCTATGCAAAACGCGCTTATGGATCCTTTGGTTGTAAATATCGGTTCCGGTTCGGCCAGGGTATCTGACCAGAAATTCCGGTTTGACCTGGATGCTGATGGTACGGAGGACCTTATCTCCATGCCGACAAGAGGCTCTGCATTTTTGGCACTGGATAAAAATGGTGATGGAGTGATAAATGACGGAAATGAGCTTTTTGGAACACAATCCGGAGACGGGTTTGCAGATCTTAGGGAATATGATAGCGATGGTAATGGCTGGATCGACGAAAATGACGAGATCTTTGAAAAACTTCGGGTATGGTATAAGGATGAGCATGGCAGGGATGTGCTTGTAAATCTTAAGGAGGCTGACGTGGGCGCCATCTTTTTGGGAGAGCAGCCCGGGGAGTTTGCCCTTGGGGATGGCTTTGGGAACACTAACGGAATGATACGCTCATCAGGTATATTCTTAAAGGAGTCCGGTGGTGTGGGAACCATCCAGCATGTTGACCTTGCGGTGGGGGAAGAAAATGAAACCGGTGAGGCCTTTTTTGAGGAGTACAATGATAGGCAGAACGTGGCATCCGGGGCTTCGGCAGGTGCCCTGACCATCGATCTTGACAGCGACAATACGCCTTCGGTGGACCGGCCCTCCAGAGAACGAGCCAATAAGAGGGCTGAGCTTGAGGCTAAGCGTGCTGCCAGGGCGGAAAAGAAAAAACTTATGAATGATCGTTTTGAAAAACGACGTCTTGAAAGAAAGAAGATGCAGGATGAGCTTTTTGAAAAGAGCCTTGAGAGAAGAGAGCAGTACAGAGAGGCTATGGGCTTGTAGATTAATACCAGAGCGCCGTTTGTTACAAAAATATGACCATTCATTACAATTGGGTAAAGTGTGGAATCGATATTGCCGAAATAGATTGTGAGCGCGAAGGATTGCACAGGTATTCATGGATGAAAACATGGATCCTGTGCTTTTTTTCGGAATTTTTAAGAAAATTGTGAGGGATAAAAGGATGGCCAATGATAAAAGCGATGTTCTTGTTGCTTCCATCAGGGGCAGGAAACAGCTAATAAACAAGGAGGATATATGGTTTGCCGAAAGCATCGGCAGGAAGGTGAACCTATATCTTAATGACCGGAGTGTGGAAGTCTATTTTCGCATGTCTGATCTGATGGGTCAGCTGGGGAGTGGGTTTTTCCAGACACATAGGAGTTATATAGTCAATCTTGACCATATCATCGGCTACGAGCGAAATGAGATCATGCTCTCAAACAAGGTCAGGGTACCCATGTCCAGACACAAATACAGAGACTTTCTCAAAGCGTATCTCAGATGATTTTGCCCTTGAATTTTTCGAGGTTTTAAATATACTGTTTTTAGGACTTTTCAAGTTTACAAGCAATATATTAAAAGAAAGATTCAAGGAAGATTTATTATGCAGACATTTGTATTAGGAATTATCATATTAATAGTCGGTGGAGCTTTATACGGAGCATTTTGTCAGAAGATTTTTGCACCGGATGACAGGCAGACACCGGCATACGCAAAAGCAGACGGCGTGGACTTTGTGCCCATGCCCAAATGGAAGAACTCCCTTATCAATCTATTGAACATTGCAGGGACCGGCCCCATATTAGGCCCGATCCAGGGTGCGCTGTTTGGTCCGATCGCATTTTTGACCATACCTATAGGCTGTGTGATAGGTGGAGCCATGCACGATTATTTTACCGGAATGATCTCTGTGCGCGAGGGTGGTATCCAGATGCCGGAGATGGTAAAGAAAAGCACGGGCAATGGCATTTATAAGCTTTATACAGTGTTTGTATGTCTGGTGCTTTTTATGGTGGGTGTGGTATTTATCTATACACCCGGAGATATTACGGCGACACAGGTCTTTGGCTTCAAAGGGAGCGCAGATGAGACATCCACGTGGATAATCTATTCAGTAATATTTGCATACTATACCATTGCGGCTCTTTTCCCCATAGATAAGATAATAGGACGGGTTTATCCCATATTTGGAGCGATACTGTTGCTTTCTGCGGCAGGGATATTTGTGATGCTTTTTGTAAAGGGTTATCCCATGGTAAATGTATGGGATGCATGGACTCTCAATGGTTTTGACTTCGCAGCATATTTTAGGAGCGAGCATTTTATTCCGGCATTTTTTGTTACGGTTGCCTGCGGTATTCTTTCCGGCTTTCATTCCACCCAGATCACCCTTGTGACAAGAACCATTGAAAACGAAAAAGAGGGACGGATGACTTTTTACAATATGATGATAGTGGAAGGCTTTATTGCTATGGTATGGGCTGCAGGCACTATGGCAATGATCGGTGTAGGAGCAGAAAATGCTGGAATCACCATGCAGATGACGGACGCCGGCTGGACATTTTTTGCAAACATAGGCGGGACCATTTCTCAGATATCAGCTACTTCCGTTGTGGGAGTTGTGTGTAAAAATATGCTGGGCCCTGTAGGCGGCATAATAGCCATCATAGGAGTTATATTGCTGCCCATCACATCCGGGGATACGGCATTAAGAGCTTTAAGGCTTATCATAGCCGACACTTTCCATATAAGCCAGGATAATTCCAGGAGGCGTATACTTATGGCGCTTCCCGTGTTTGCCGTCGCATTTATTGTTTTGATATGGGCAAAGAACGATCCCAACGGCTTTAATATCATATGGCGTTACTTTGGCTGGTCTAATCAGACTCTTTCCGTATTTACGCTTTCATCCATAATGATATGGCTTATGAGAAACGGTAAGAAGGGATACTTCTGGGTGCCCCTGATTCCCCTGGCGTTCTATTCGTTTATTACCTGTGCATATATTATGGGAGCAAAGATAGGCTTTTCCCTTCCATATGGCGTTTCACTTGTCATTGGAGCAGTATTCAGTCTGGTTGTTTGTGTTATGGCTGTAAAAACCGGGAAAAAGCAATAAGCGATACTAAGCGTCAAAAAGGAAGGTGGAGATGATCCACCTTCTTTTTTTTGAAAAAATATAAAACTTTAGCTTGGCTTAAGGTTTGGGGCATATTATGCGTTTGTAAGCAAAAACGAGAATGACAAGGAGGTATAACATGAAGAATAAAAAAAGACTGGCAATACTTGCATTAGCCGTAATAGTTGCCGGAACATCATATTATGCTGGATCAAACAGGGACAAGTCTTCAGCAGCAACCAGCACTACCACCACATCAGACACGTCCTCAAAAGCAAATACCGATTCCACGACATCAGATAAGCCCCCTGCACCGCCCAGTGGCTCCAAGCCCGGTGACGCACCCGGCGCTCCCGGAGGAAATGGCGGCGATTTTGGTGGAGGCCCCGGCGGATCATCAGCATCTGACATAACATATGATGCGGTAAAGAAGATAACATCAGATAAAAAGGAAAGCAAAAAGACCTATTCATCCACGTCATCAGATGAAAATGCTCTTTTGGTAAGTGGGGCAAAGGTAACCGAGACGTCGCTTTCAGTAACCAAAAGCGGGGATTCCGACGGAGGAGATAACTGTAACTTCTATGGGCAGAATGCCGCTGTCTTAGCTAAGGATGGCGCGACTCTTACTATTACGGATGCCAATATAAAGACATCCGCATCCGGAGCAAACGGAGTGTTTTCATATGGCGGAAACGGTGGAAATAACGGTGCAGATGGAGATGGGACTACGGTCATCATAAAGAACTCCACCATCAAGACCACGGGAAGCGGCAGTGGCGGCATAATGACCACGGGCGGTGGAATAACAAAGGCAACGAACCTAAAAGTAAATACCAGCGGGCAGTCATCGGCAGCCATCCGTACAGACAGGGGCGGCGGCACCGTTACAGTAAACAAGGGCACCTATACTACATCCGGACTAGGTTCACCTGCAGTTTATTCCACGGCAGACATCACTGTGAAAAATGCCAAACTAACCTCCAAGCTTTCTGAAGGAGTAGTAATAGAGGGACTTAATACCGTAACATTAAAAAATGTGGATCTGACTGCTAATAACACCAAGACCAATGGCAATGCCACCCACTACGACACCATATTTTTATACCAGTCCATGTCGGGTGATTCAGCTACCGGTACATCCGTGTTTACTATGAAGGGTGGTTCCATAACAAGTAAGAACGGTGAGGTATTTCATGTGACAAACACCAGTGCTGTCGTAAACCTTAATAATGTGACCATAAAGAACAAGGATAGAGATAACATTTTGTTTACCGTAACAAATGACGGTTGGAGTGGATCCGACAACACGGCTACGTTAAATGCAAAAAAGCAGGCTCTTGAGGGTGATATTGTGGTAAGCAATGCGGCAGTAGGAAGCAATGCCAACGAGTCGACTCTTACCATGAACTTAAAATCAGGCAGCACCTATAAGGGCGCCATAAATACATCTGAATCAAGCCGTGGTACAGTTAACGTTACCATTGACAAAAGCAGTACATGGCAGCTTACGGGCGATTCCTATGTGGACTCCATAAGTGGAAGCGGCAAGATCAACTACAATGGGTATAAGTTATATGTAAACGGCAAGGCATACACAGCGGATAATCCGTACAGCGGCCTTAACTCAACTGAAGAAGAGGTATAAGCGGTATATGAAAAAGAAGGGCGTTTGGCTCTTCTTTTTTTGTGTCCTTTTTGGGTGTTTAATGGTACAATAAGAGTGCACTTTAGGAGGTGGCCACTATGTATGATGTTTTGATAATAGGAGCTGGACCCGGCGGGATATTTACCGCTTATGAGCTTCTGGAAAAAAGGCCGGGATTAAAAATAGCCGTTTTTGAGATGGGAACGGAATTAAAAAAACGTAAGTGTCCCATAGACGGCGACAAGGTTAAGACCTGCATCCATTGCAAGAACTGTTCTATTATGAGCGGCTTTGGCGGTGCCGGTGCATTCTCGGACGGTAAGTACAATATCACCAATGACTTCGGTGGGACATTGCACGAGTACATCGGCAAAAACAAAGCTTTAGAACTGATGGAATATGTCGACAGGATCAACCTGGCTTTCGGAGGCGAGGGGACTAAGCTGTATTCCACAGCCGGTTCGGAGATCAAGAAGAAATGTCTTCAAAACGGGCTGCATCTTTTGGATGCATCTGTACGGCATCTTGGAACGGACATCAACTATGTTGTTCTAGAGAATCTGTACGAGCATCTTAAGGATAAAGTGGAGTTCTATTTTGACTGTCCCATCAGCAGGGTGGAAAAGCTGGATGACGGGTATCGGGTTTACAATGGCGATGCTTCTTACGAGGGCAGGGAGTGCGTTATTTCTGTAGGCAGAAGCGGCAGCAAGTGGATGGAGCAGGTCTGCCGGGACCTTGAGATCAACACAAAGTCCAATCGTGTTGACATAGGAGTCAGGGTAGAGCTTCCGGCAGAGATATTTGCCCATCTGACGGATGAATTATACGAAAGCAAGATCGTCTACCGCACGCCGCAGTATGAGGCGTGGATGGGTGACGAGGTTCATCCGCACAGG
>CAMOFS010000021.1 GCA_946613735.1 uncultured Lachnospiraceae bacterium
TTCATCCAACATCTGTTCAAAGCTCATTTCTGACATTCTTTTGAACCTCCTCGATTATTTTGTTTGGGGTGGATGCCCCCGCGGTAATACCTACATGTTCAATGGAAGAAAGTGACGACATATCAAGATCGCTCATTGACTGGATAAAGTAAGTATCACTACAAACTGATCTGCAAATATCAAAAAGTTTTCTGGAGTTAGAAGATTTATTAGAACCAATTACGATCATAGAATCTACACGGCCTGCAAGTTCCTTCGCCTCCATCTGTCTTTCCTCAGTGGCAGAACAGATTGTATTTTTAGCACATATATCATACCCTTTTTTATTTATAATTTCAACTAATTCTTTAAATTTCTCGTGATTAAAGGTGGTTTGGGACACCAAACACACCTTTTCGCCGGGCTTTATATCCAATTTAAAAAAGTCGTCGGCGCTTAAAATGCAGTCGCACCGGCCGCTTTTTATCCAGCCCATGATGCCCTCCACCTCGGGGTGTTTTGCATCACCGGTAATGACTATGCGGTAGCCCTTTTCGTCGTATTCCTCCACTATACGGTGGATCTTTTTTACAAAAGGGCAGGTGGCGTCGATCACCTCATGGCCGGCATTTTTTATGGCATCCTCCACTGCTTTTGACACGCCGTGGGAGCGGATTATGACCCGGCCCTTTTTATAGGCCGCCGGATCGGAGTCCTCCTCCATGATGTTGACTCCCCTTTTTTTCAGGTCATCCGTAACGTATTCATTGTGGATGATAGGGCCGTATGTGTAAAGTGGTACGGCTTCGCCCTCACCGGGGTTCGCGGCTGCGTTTTTTATTTCTTCTTCTGCCATTTCGATGGCCCGCTTTACGCCAAAGCAGAAACCGGCAGATTTTGCTACTGTTACTTTCATTTTTTTACAAGTCCCTTGATGGTGGAAACCACTTCATCGATGCTCATATTGGAGCTGTCCACCTCTATGGCGTCATCAGCCTTTTTGAGCGGCGAGATCTCCCTGGTCATATCCTGGTGATCCCTCTGCCTGATGTCCTCCTCTATTTTTTTAAGTTCATGGCTCTCGCCCTTTGCAATAAGCTCATCATAGCGGCGCTTTGCACGGCACTCCACGCTGGCGGTAAGATACACCTTTACATCCGCATTAGGCAAAATGGTGGTGCCGATATCCCGGCCGTCCATGATCACATCATTCTGTGCCGCCAGATTGCGCTGCAGGTCCAAAAGCTTTGCCCTGACCGCCTTGTATGCAGAGGTGGTACTGGCTGCTGCCGATACCTCTTCGGTACGGATCACATCGCTTACATCCTCCCCGTTAAGGATGATCTTTTGCGCTCCATCCTCATATCTGATGGTGACATCCGCATCCGGCACCGCTTTTGTCACAGACTCTTCATCATGGCTGTCGATACCCTGCCTTATCATGTAAAGCGCTATCCCGCGGTACATGGCTCCGGTATCCACATAGATAAAGCCCAGCTCTTTTGCCAGCCGCTTTGCTATTGTACTTTTCCCTGCTCCCGCAGGTCCGTCGATGGCTACGTTAAATCCCATTTTTCTTTGCTCCTTTTATTTTTCTTTAAGCATATCCTTAAGGATACCATCAAAGTGTTATTTATTTCAACCTACAGAAACTTCTCCTGCAAGTACTCGTTTGTAGTCCTCGTAGTTCTTCTTTAAAAGCTCCGGGGTGTGAAGCTCATAAGGGCACTTGCTCTCGCACTGACGGCAGTTGATGCATGTCTCTATCTTTTTCATCTCAGCCTGCCAGTGGTCATTCAGCCACCCGCTACTGGGTGCACGCCTTAACATCAGGCTCATGCGGGCACACTGATTGATGGTGATGCCCATGGGGCAGGGCATGCAGTAGCCGCAGCCACGACAGAAGTCACCGGTCAGTTCCTCCCGTTCTTTTTTAATATAGGCTTTTAGCTCCTCATTCATCTGAGGGGCCTCGTCCATGTAGGAAAGCCACTCATCCAGCTCACTCTCCCGCTGGATACCCCAGATGGGAAGGGCATTGTCAAATTGTGAAATGTAAGCAAAGGCTGCCTCGGATCTGGTGATAAGTCCCCCGGCAAGACCCTTCATGCAGACAAAACCGATATCATTTTCCTTGCAGTCTCTGACCAGCTTTTCTTCGCGCTCACCGGAAAGGTAGCTGAAGGGGAACTGCAGAGTCTCATAGAGACCGCTTTTTACTATCTCCTCTGCTATGCCGATCTTGTGGGCTGTGATGCCGATATGCCGGATCACTCCCTGACGCTTAAAGTCCTCTAAAAGCTCGTACATACCGGTGCCGTCACCCGGCCTGTAGCACTGCTCCACACAGTGGAACTGGTAGACGTCGATGTAGTCAGTGCGCATATTTTTAAGGGACTCGTCGAGATGCTTTTTAACTGTCTCGGTGTCCCGGCCCATGGTCTTGGTGGCGATAAAGATCTTGTCTCGGACATCGGATAGTGCTTCGCCGATCTTTTCCTCGGAGTCCGAATATGCCCGGGCTGTGTCAAAGTAGGTCATACCGCCCTCGTAGGCCTTGCGGAGGATGCGGACTGCGGTGTCCATGTCGCAGCGCTGCACCGGGAGGGCGCCAAAGGCGTTTTGGGGGGTGGTGATGTTGGTTTTGCCAAGGGTTATTGTTTTCATTTTTTGGTTTCCTTTCTTTAAAAAAGAGATTCTTCGACTCGCTGCGCTCACTTGGGATGACAGGGGGAGCCCCTTTGTCATTCTGAGGGCGAAGCCCGAAGAATCTTTATCCTTCGAGTTTTTTAATTATTCAGGTTACTTCCTGCCAGGTGGCCGGTGGAGAAGGCGATCTGGAGGTTGTAGCCGCCGGTAAGGGCATCCACATCGATGAGCTCTCCGGCCACATACAGCCCCTCCACCGACTTAACCTGCATGGTGGAGGGATCGATCTCATGTACATCCACCCCTCCCCGGGTGATGATGGCCTCCTTAAAGCCGCCCGTTCCCGTAACAGTCATTTCAAAGCCCTTCAAGATATCCACTATAGCCTGCCTCTCCTGTTTCGTCACATCACACAGATGCTTTCTCTTATCTATGCCCAGCCGATCCGATACCACTGCGGCAAGGGATTTGGGCAAGAGTCCGTTCAGCAAAAAGGACAACTCCTTTTTAGGGGAAGCATCTATGTCCCTGCAGATCCTATCATAGAGAGTATCTTTATCTAATGCAGGTTTAATATCTATAAGTACATCAAATGTTTTATCTTGACTTAATTTGTCAGCAATGTATGCTGAAGCCGAAAGACCCAGCGGTCCGGAGATCCCATTATGTGTAAAGAGCATTTCCCCGAAGCCCTCATATAAGATCCCGCGCCCCTTGGCTGATCCACCACCGCGGCCGGAAACGGATTCACTGCCGCCGCGCCTTTTAAGGGCTTCACTGCCGCCGCGGCCGGATCTGCCGGAACCTATGATCTTAAGTGACACATTCTTGAGCGACAGACCGGAAAGTCCATGTGTATCAGACTCAGCCGTGGTAAGCCCCACCAGGGAGGGGAAGCAGTCGGTCACTTTTATCCCTAAGTCCTTTAGCATCCTGTGGCCTGCGCCGTCGGAGCCGGTGGTCTGGTAGGATAACCCTCCGGTGGCCATGATCACGGCGTCGGCAGATATCTTCTCTCCGCCGTTTATTAAAACGCCCTTTATTTTTCGTCCGATTTCGTCGTCCGAGAAAACGGGCGATTGGGAAGGAGAATCTGCAGGCGTAACGGATGGCGAATCGAACGGCACCACATCCTCAACCAAGAGTTCCTTCACCCCGGTGTGGAGTCTTACCTCCACTCCGAGAGCCCTGATCTCCTTTTCCAGGGCTTTGGTAATATCCGACGCGTGATCCGAGGCCGGGAAGACCCTGTTGCCACGCTCCACCTTTACCGGTACACCGTGGGCCTCCATAAAATCCATCATGTCCGCCGCCCCAAAGCTATACAGGGCACTGTACAAAAACTTGGGATTACGGGGCACACTGTCAAAAAACTCCGAGGTCTCACAGGCATTGGTGAGATTGCCCCGACCCTTGCCGGTAATGTATATCTTTTTCCCCAGCTTTTCATTTTTCTCCAGCAGGGTCACCCGGTGGCCGCTCCGGCCGGCAGCTATGGCCGCCATCATCCCGGCAGCTCCCCCGCCTACTACTATCACTCTGCTCATACTATACCGGTCGTTCCTACAGCTGCTGTCACTCTTCTCATAATATCCCGCTCCTTTGTCCTTACCGGCTATTTATTGTTCTTTAGCCATTGCTTGTTGATATACATGGCAGAATCAGCCCTTTCAAAGACCTGCTCCACACATTCATCCGT
This sequence comes from uncultured Lachnospiraceae bacterium, assembly GCA_946613735.1. The sequence continues at coordinate 4,328 of CAMOFS010000021.1, forward strand.
GGGTATGTAGCGGGACATGCCACAGGCTACCACAACTCCGCCGTTTTTATTATTATCAACACTTACTGCCTGAAGCTTTTTGGTCATAACATCCAGCTCCAAAAGCTGCTCGTCCGTCACAATCACGGTGAACTCATCTCCGCCTACCCTGAATACCTGGCAGCCCCTGAAGCTGTCAGAAATGGCAGCGGATGCACTTTTAATAAGCTCATCGCCTGCCTTATGGCCCAGGGTGTCGTTTACCTTTTTTAGACCATTGACATCACAGACCACCACGGCAAATTCGGCCTTGCTTTCTGCTATGAGTTCGTTGAGCTGCTTTTCTGTCTCCACATAGGCGTGCTTGTTCTTTACACCGGTCATCACATCATAGTTGGCCTTGGCAAAGGCGTTGGCCAGGTTCTTTTCGTACTCTATGGCCTGCCTTTCCCTGGCGTCTATGTTGGTAACACCGATGATAAGCTGCGGTCCGTCCTTTTCCTCAATAATAGCCGCCTTGAACTCCACGTAGGTAGGCTCGTCATTGATCATGAGCCTGTACTTGATAACAAAAAGACCGGTCCTGTTGATCTCGTTGATGATATTTTCCTTGGTGATGGCCGAAAGCACCTCATCCCGATCCTCATCAAAGATAACCTTGGCGGTCTCATCCGCTGTCTTTTCAAAGAAAGACTCACCCTCCGCAGGCAGGGCCAGGGACGAATAGGTATGGGTGGTGGAATACTCGGTAAAATGCTCCGTAACAGGATCCACTGTATAGATACAGATGAACTCTCCGGAAAGAGCAACTATCCTCTGGTAGGTGATCTGCTCCTCACGCATCCGCTCTAAGGCAGCCCTCTCTTTTATCTGGGCATCCACGTTGTTGACGCCGATGATGATGTGGTCATTATCTCCCTCCAGCCTCATGGCCTTGAGCCTGACATACACCGGCTCGCCATCCATCATAAGACGGTACTCGAGAATGAACCTGCCCTCGGAATCAATGGTGTCCAGGATGTTTTTCTTTGTAAAAAGCTTGATCAGTCTAAGCTGATCCTCCACATGGACCTTCTCTAGGGCATCCCTGGCGGACTCGTTGAAAAAGTCCTCGCCCTCTCTTTCGGTGGACATGTCCAGCTGGCCTTTTTGTGAGGAGTATTCCACAAAGCTGTCCCTTTTAATATCCACATAATACAGGAAGGTATAATCAGCGGAAAGTGCGCTGGCTATCCTGGAGTAGGTGACACTCTGGCTTACGGCCTGGTTGTACGCATCCCTGGTCTTTTCCGTCTCCTTTTGTGCCTGGATGAGTTCGGAGATATCCTCACTCATTCCAAGTATACAGCGGCGACCTACATCATCGGTGAACTTAAGCTTGGTGGTGCGAAGATAGGTGATCTGTCCATTGGGACCGGGAACCTCCTCCCTGAAAACATGGGGGCCGCTCATGAAAATCGCCATATCGTCACTTTCCAAAAACTTGTCGGCGAGTTCACTGCCAAAAAGCTCCTGATTGGTATGTCCTATGATCTGAGAAGGAGTCTTTTTGCCTGCATACTCTGCGAAAGCCTGATTGCAGGCTACATACTTTCCCGTCTCTATCTCCTTGTAATAGGTGAGGGCGGGCATGTGATCCAAAAGTGTGGCAATGGAGCTCTGGATCTCAGCTATCCTCTCCGCCGCAATGGCCTTTCTGGAAAGAGTGAAATTCTCCTTTTTCAGATCCTCCCTCTCCTCCATAAGCTTATCATGGGTCTCTATTGGCTTTATCATCATGCGGCCGGATATATACATGCTTATCGCTGCAAGTAAAAGAGTGATCAATGCCATAGCCAGGATGGCATTGATCGTCATGCGGCTACGCTGACTGGAAATGGAATGCATGGATATGTCCACTCCCACATAAGCCACCACATCACCGGCTTCATCGTAGATAGGCTCAGCACTGCCCACAATATCACCGTAAACATCCTGATCAGTTACCGAGGGTACTATACTCCGGTTGGGATCCTCAAGAGCCAAAAGGTCATCCCCCTTCAGATGGTCAAAGGATCCGGGATAACAGATATTGTTTGCTCCGGCGTCCACCAGATAGACCATGGATCTGCTCGGCACATCCATATAACACAGATAAAAGCAGTCCACATCTGCTGCATCAAGCAGCTGCTTTAGGGATGCGTGAAGTTTTTTAAACTCAGGCTCTTTTGTCAGATAAGAAAGTCCTGACATATAAGCCTCGTATTCCTCTTCTCCCATGTGATCGTTGCTGACCCTGTCCGTAGCCGCATCATAAGCAGCCGATACCTTTTTTTTAAAGGACCGGAGATCATCTGAATCAATATTGACGGCTACTATGTCCGCCAGCTCTCTCGCTCTTTTTTGAACCTGCTGCCCCTGCATCCTGCTCAGAGCACCCATAAAATAAATGATGCCCCCGAGACTTACAACAAAAACCGTGGCCACTATAAGAAGCAGGGTCTTGAAATACACGGAACGGTTCATAGCCTGTCTCCCTGTCTGTTACTGAGTGCCTCAGCTATGGCACCTATCATATACTCCCTGTTAACGGGCTTTGTAATAAAGCCGTTCATGCCGGCTTCATCTGCCTTTTTCTTGTCATCATCAAAAACATTGGCCGTCATGGCAAATATAGGCACAGAGGAATTGATGGGATCATCCAAGGCGCGTATTTTTTTGGATACCTCATAGACATTGATCCCGGGCAGCTCTATGTCCATAAGCACCACGTCAAAGTGACCCGGCAGTGATCCGTATATCATCCTGTAGGCCTCCTCACCGTCATAAGCCTCATCCGTATCCATGCCATACATCTCGAGCATGGCTATGGCGATCTGGCGGTTGACAAGTATATCATCCACCACCAGAGCCCGCTTGCCGGAGAGCTCAATGCACAGATCCTCATCCTCTTTTTTCACTGTCTCCACAGAGACGGGGAGCTCTATGGTGATATACACCTCGGTACCCACACCCGGCACCGGCTCGATCTCAAGATGGCCTCCCATGACCTTGATGATCTTTTTTGTAATATCATAGCCCACACCACCGGGGAGGTAGCCGCCGCCGCTGTCGCGGATGAAAAACTCATACATGCCGGTATTGTCATCGGAGTGCGAAAGCTGCATCACACCGAATACTATCCTTCCACCGTCGGGAGTATTCTTAATTGCATTATTGGTAAAATAGCTCAGGATATGCATCAGGTTGCTGCGGTCACTTATTACGATCTCATCCTCTAAGTGATGTCCCTCCACCACCAGCTCGTGATCCCAAAAATATGCTCCCGCTGAGGCCATCCTACGGATATGCAATATTAGCTCCGGCAGGTTGATACTCTCCTCCTTCAAGTCCATGGTGTTGTTTTCTATCCTGTTGACGGCAAACATGTCATTGATAAGCGTCGAAAGATTTATGCCGGACAACCTTATCTTTTTAATATGCTCCACCAGCTTTTCGTTGTCAGTAGGATCCTGCAGTGCCAGATCTGCAAAGCCCACTATAGCATTCACGGGGGTGCGGATGTCGTGGGACATATCAGAGAGAATGGTATTCTTGATATAGGAATTCTCTTTTACCTCGCGTATCTCCCTGGTGAGCTCCTGCTCCCTGCGCAGCATGATGGCAAAAAGCTCAAAGAGGACGATAAGCGCCACTATGACTACAAGGCTGCGAAGGAGGTTGTCCGTAATGAGGATGGCCGTCATCTCATCACTGTTGGCAGCGGTGCGCATGTCGTCCTGCATCTGCATAAAGGTCCACACATTGGCGGAGAAGAATAACAGGAAAAATAAAAGGAGCCACATAAGCATGGATTTACCCAGCTTTTTTTCCTTATCCAAAAACAGCACGAATCTGTAACAGATGAGTCCCGCCAGAGACCAGATCAAAAGTATGAGGTAATCCTCCTTGACTAAGGCTGCTCCCAAAATGGGATTGGGTAAAATGAGAATGAAGAAAATAAAAAACGATAATATCGCTCCGATTAGGCCGATAACACGAAAGCCCATCTTTGCCTCCGTTTTTAGGAGATTGCCCAATGAAATATATCCGTAGACAATGCAGATGGCCAGGGCGGAAATATCGATGGCCCAGCTTAGCATGTTCATGCCAACGAAAAGAAACGGTACTGAAAAAGCCAGGATAAGGTGGATCGCATTGTAGGGAACACCTTCCTTATTGGTCTTTAAGAATGCCCTGGGTGTCAGCCCGTCGTCTGCCATGATCTTGATGGTATGTGAGGCAGCCAGGAAATATCCGATCACCGATCCGAAAAGAGCCGTAAAAAAGGCTATTGCAAGGATCACTGTACCGACATCTCCCATGGCACGGTACACTCCGTAAAACGCCGGTATCTCATCAAAGGAACGTATGCCCACGGCCAGGACCGAAAGATCGCCCCAGCTTCTGTAGCCATCAGGAACAGTTGAATTGGTGATGAGGATGACCATGATAATACATACCGCTGCCGCACCAACAGCAAGGGCGGAGGTAGTGAATACCCGGGTAAGGTGGAGCCTGGTCTCCGATACCACATGGGATACAGTCTCAAAGCCTATGAATATCCATGGTGCCATCACTGCAATAGCAAAGATCTGTGCCTCCTTTGACATGGTATTGGCAGAAGAAAATGCGGGTGATAATACCTGGTGGATGTCGCTTTTTGACATCACCCCAAAAAACATGATGACTATGGATATGGCAAGTACAAAAAAAAGTATGGCTATGACCTTTAAGGCAAAGGAATATCCCCTGCATAGTATCAAGGCGCCCAGGATCAGTATTGCTGCCGTAAAGAAGATATCGCCGGGATATACATCAAAGCCCATGAAGGTGTAATGGACCAGATAAAGCGTGCTGCCGCCGAAAAGAAACCGGCCAAGATATGCTATGGATGAGGCATTGGCCCAGAGTATGCAGACATAAGCTAAAAGCAGGGCCCACGCCATAAAAAATGCGTGGTCGGCGCCAAAGGAACCCTTGATAAGATCATAGGAACCGGCGGCCTCCGGAAATCTCCTGGCCATACCTATGTAGTTGACACAGATTACCTGTGCGATGACTGTTGCGAGAATGACACCGATGATAGCGCCGACTGCGCCTGACGTGGGGATGTAGCGTATGCCCGGCACGATAAAATAACCCCATCCTATGATACATCCGAAAGACAGGGCAAAGGTGGCTATATATGAAAATGCTCCGCTGTTTTTTTTAGGTTCCACGCTGTCTCTCCCCCTGTTTGCAAAAGATTACATACATAGATGATTATATGATATTAGGGGGTGAAAGTAAAGATTCTTCGCTTCGCTCAGAATGACAGTATGCCGGTGGATAACACAATTGTCATTCTGAGCGTAGCGAAGAATCTCTAATTCTCTTCATAGAAATCATACTTACTGTAAAAACCTTCCAGCTTCCTCATATTCTCCGCCACTTCGTCTCCCTTTTGCATGGAGACAGCCACGATGAGGGCATTGATGAGGGAAAGAGGTGCCACCAGGGAATCCACTATTGAAGCCATGTCGCTCTTTGCCACCAGGCAAAAATCAGACTGGGAGGATATGGGGGCCTTTTCACTGTCCGTGATGGCTATAACCCTTGCCCTCTCCCTTTTTGCAAAATCAACTGCCCTGATGGTCCCCATGGAATACCTGGGAAAGCTCATGGCGATGATGACATCACGCAGATCGATATGGATCATCTGCTCATACATCTCCCCCGTGGTACCGGAGCCTAGGAGGATGACCTCCTCGCACATAAGACTGAGATATGAATATAAAAAGCTTGCCAGGGGTGCCGAGCTCCTGATGCCTGCGATATAGATCTTCCTGGCACGGCAGATGGCGTCTACTGCCCCGTCAAAGGTCTCCTGGTCTATGGTGCCCAGGGTCTGCCGGATCTTTTCTATGTCGGAGTTAAGGGTCTGTGTCAAAACATCCGCCCGGTCGAGTCTCTCGGCAGTCATACGGAGCCTGTCCACCGAATTCATCTGGTTTAATGCCAGCTCTTCTATGGCCTCGGACAACTGCTTGTAGCCGTCATAGCCCAAAAAGGCTGCAAAGCGCACCACCGTCGGCTCGCTGACTCCGGCATCATTGGCCAGGGTCTTTGCCTTTTTACCCACTGCCTTATCCAGCGATTTTTTCAAATAACAAGCAAGGGCCTTCTGGCCCTTGCTCATTTTATTATAGTTTTCGTCTATTCTTTTAAATAAGTCTTTTTCCATTATGCATCCTTGATGGAGAAGCTGATGCGTCCCATCTTGTCCTTGCCGAGGCAGACAACATTAACTGTGTCGCCGAGTGTGAGAACATCCTCTACATGGTCGATACGCTCATGAGCGATCTTGGAGATGTGTACCATGCCCTCCTTGCCGGGAGCGAACTCGATGAATGCACCGAACTCCTTGATGGAAACAACCTTACCTGTAAAATGCTGTCCCTTTTCAAAATCAGTAACGATGATCTCGACCATCTTTTTAGCCTCTTCCATCTTCTCGTGGTCTGTACCACAGATGGATACGTTGCCCTCCTCACTGATGTCGATCTTGACACCTGTGCGGTCGATGATCTCATTGATGGTCTTGCCGCGCTGGCCAACCACATCACCGATCTTCTGAGGATCGATGGACATCTGGATGATCTTGGGTGCGTACTGTCCAACCTCCTTGCGGGGCTCAGCGATTGCCTTTGACATGCACTCGTCCATGATAAAGAAACGAGCCTCACGGGTGCGGCGGATAGCCTCCTCAACGATGGGACGTGTAAGTCCGTGGATCTTGATATCCATCTGGATGGCTGTGATACCGTCCTTTGTACCGGTAACCTTGAAGTCCATATCGCCGAAGAAATCCTCGAGGCCCTGGATATCGGTAAGTACCAGATAATCATCATCTGTATCGCCTGTAACCAGTCCGCAGGAGATACCTGCTACCATCTTTTTGATGGGGACACCTGCTGCCATAAGTGACATACAGGATGCACAGGTGGAAGCCATGGATGTGGATCCGTTTGACTCAAATGTCTCGGATACGGCACGGATCGCATAAGGGAACTCCTCCTCGCTGGGAAGAACAGGAAGCAGTGCACGCTCAGCCAGAGCGCCGTGACCGATCTCACGACGTCCGGGACCACGGCTTACCTTGGTCTCACCTACGGAGTATGAAGGGAAATTGTAGTGATGGATATATCTCTTCTCAGTGATGTTGGGATCAAGTCCG